>NZ_JAJAFU010000017.1 GCF_020480685.1 Deferrivibrio essentukiensis | reverse complement strand
TATTTTAGTTAAGTTGTGAAAAAGTATTTCTTTTGCTGGCATATAATGCTCGTGAAATGCTGAGATTGAATCAAAATACTTCATATCTTCAGCAAATAGGCTCCACTCTTCAGTAAATCCACCAAATAGGTCACTGGAAAAAAGAGTTTTTGTCTTTTTATCATAAGTGCAAAATGCCCCCGGGAAGTGACAATACGGAGTAAAGATAAACTCCAATTCCCTACCATCTGCATTCAACTTCCAATTATTTTTTTCAACACATTCAAATGGTATGTTAAGTCCATAATGTTTCAAAAGGGCTATAGCCCTCCAATGAGAAATGATTACAGCATCATCTCTGTTTAATATTTCATTGATTATATAAAGTGCCCCGGTAATATCAGGGTCTTGATGATGACATATAATATACTTGATATACGAAAATGGAATTATCTTTTCAATTTTATTAAGAGTTTCCTTAAAAGTAAGTTTTGAGCCGGGGTCAATTAATATTGAATTTTTGCCATTTTTAATGAGGTATACATGGCATTGAAAGGGGTCATCAGGCAGATTATGTCCCACCCAGTATATATCTTTTGCAATTTGTATCGGCTCATTTGAAGTAACTTTCATACTTAATATTATTATAAGATTAGCAATATTGCAAATGAAAGTTATGAATTATTATTTTAATAAGGTATGTTAGCAAATAATTAGAGCGTGTTTTAGATTAATTAAAAAATGTGTTCAATATATCAAAAAATTCTTTGTCTGTTTTTGAGTCATAAACCTTTTTTCTAAAATCACTTGAATTGACAAATCCTTTTGAAAACCAGACGGCAAGCCTTCTCACAACATCAAGATAGTATTTTTCACCTCTGTATTCTTTTTCATATGCGGCTATTTCTAATATAAGGTCATAAAGCTCCTTTTTATTGGGAGAATATTCTTCAGGATAAGATTTGATAGTCTTAAATATCCAAGGTGCCTTCATCATCTTTCTTCCAATCATTATCCCGTCTACACCAGTTTTTTTCATCTTTTTATAGCTTTCATAATCCACAACATTACCATTGCCTATGATAATTATTTTTGAAAGCCGGACAATCTCTGCTATTTTATCATAGTGAATATCCCCTGAAAAAAGTTCCGCCTTTGTCCTACCGTGAATTGTGAGTGCATCGATCCCTTCATTGTGGCAAATATTTAAAATCTCTTTGTAGACAAAATTATCTTTTTCGTAACCAAGTCTTGTTTTTAAAGATATAGGTTTGTCGGTAGATTTTCTAAGAGAAGTAATAATTGCTTGTAAATTTTTCAAATCTTTTAAGTGGTATGCACCTGAGCCTGATTTTATTACCTTTTTTACAGGGCAACCGGCGTTAATGTCATATCCATCAGCATCAAATTTATCTTCAAGGATTTTTACAGACTCGGCAAAAGATTGAGGATTTTTGCCAAAAAGTTGAATTATTATGGGTTTGTCTAAGTCAGTGATTTTAGCAAGTTTTAAAGACTTGTCTATATCCCTTGAAACCCCTTCCGTTGAAACCATTTCAGTGAAAATAAGTCCGTCAAAAAATTTTCTTACAATTTTTCTGAAAGGTATATTTGTAATACCGGCCATAGGGGCAGCCACAAGGTCATTTTTAGCAAGTATCTCTTTATAAAAGTTGCGGTTAGAAGAGTTTGATATTTTCATCTCTGTCAAATGCTTTTGAGTTGAAACCCATAAAAATTCTTTTATTGAAAAATTGATAAGCAGTATAAGCAACCATTACACCATTGTCAGTGCAAAGTCCTTTGGATGGAAAGAATACTCTAATGTTTTTTAGCTCACTTTGAAGTCTTTTCCTTAAATATCCGTTACAAGCAACGCCACCGGCAACAACAAGTTTTGAAATTTTTTGTGTTTCGGATGCAAGTCTGATTTTATGGATTATTGTGTCCACAGCAATTTTTTGAAAAGAAGCCGAAATATCTTCTTTAGTATATTTTTCTGAGTTATATGAATTTATTACAGAAGTTTTTAAGCCGCTAAAACTAAAATTAAGCTCATTTTTCATGGCTATAGGGTAATTTATTTTTGTTTCATCTCCAAAGGAGGCATTTTTTTCAATTTCAGGTCCGCCCGGATATCCAAATCCAAGAGTTTTTGAAACTTTGTCAAATGTTTCACCAATTGCATCATCTATAGTTTTTGAGATAAGAGTAAAAGCATAAGATTTAGAAACATGAAATAGATGCGTGTGTCCTCCAGAGATTACAAGTGCCGCATATGGGGGAGTTAAATCATCATTTTCAATTTCACCTGACAGTATATGGGCGGTCAAGTGGTTTACCGGAATAAGCGGTTTTTTTAATGTATAGCTCAAACCTTTTGCGAATGATACCCCCACAAAGAGCGCTCCAATAAGCCCCGGAGAGTTTGTTACGCCTATTAAGTCAATATCATTTACAGATATCTTTGCATCATTTATAACTTCTTCTACAATAGGTCTAATTTTCAAAGCATGATTTCTTGAAGCTACCTCAGGGACTACTCCTCCAAATTTTTTGTGAATATCTGCCTGAGAGAATATTTTTGCAGAAAGTATATTTTTACCACTATCTATTATAGATGCGGATGTTTCATCACAGGAAGTTTCTATACCAAGCGTTATCAATTTGCCAAAACCTCTCTTACCGTTGAAAATTTTATTCCTTTCTTTTCAAGCTCAGGTAAATAGCTCATTAAAACTTTTACCGTTGTTGGGCGCAAGTGTCCAATCATAATAACTTTTTTTTCTTTTTCAAGAAGATTTATACCTTTATTAATTTTATCTTTTATATAGTCAGCATCATCTACATTATCTATAAAGACATTATTAATTCCGCAATAAGTCATATAGTCTTTACAAACATCGTAAGCTACAGTGTTTTTTGCAGTATGACTGTCAACAAATGTGTCGGTATACTTTTTAAGATATTTTAATACCTGTTTCATCTTTTGTGTATTTTCTGTAAGGGCTGAGCCCATATGGTTATTTGCTCCGTCAACTTTACCAAGTCGTTCGATATCTTTTTTAATTATTATATTGATAAGTGATTCCGGCGTATTTAAAAGTATTGCACCTTTTCCCGGGTCGGTTGATGGGTAAGACTTTGGCTGCATTGGCAAATGTAGAAAAAGCTCTTTTTTATATTTCTTTACCATTTCTGCGGTTTCTCTATCGTATTGAGTGAATGGAATTACGGAGAGAGTAATTTTATATGGAGTTTTAAGTATTTCCTCTGCCAAATCAAGACTGTTTCCTGCATCATCAAGGATAATGGCTATTTTATGCTTATCATTCTTTATATTCTCAGAAGTTTCACTTTGAAGATTATTATTATTTGTATTTTTGTATGCAGTAAATGGTATTATAAGTACTTTGAAAGCAGGAGAATTATTTTTATAAAAAAGTAAATCTGAATTGTCATTAAATCCGTTTTCATTGGCTAATGATATAACCGCCTGTCTTATACCGTAAATTTGATTTTCAGGGATAGTAAGCTCAAAAGTTATAACGTTATTTTCCACATACTTCTTAAAATGATCTTTATCCAGCTCATAGTCAAATAAAAGCAGTTTTATCCTGTTTTCAATAAGTGTAATATCCTTTTTTAGAGTGTTAGCCTTGGTAACTTCAGATTTTAGGTTACTGACTTTCAGGTTAATAATTGAAAAGATAATAACAAGAAGTAGCAGAAAAAAAGTTCCGCCGACGATGAGCCCCGGCGGAATTTTGAAAGATTTTTTTCTTGTTCTCTTTGTGTTGCTTTTAGCTTTTCTGGGCATATATAATAAGTCCTTTTAGTATATCTATAGCTGTTTTAAGTTGAATATCATCGTCTAAATTTTCAGCTGTGCTGTTATCTAAATTACTTTCAGTTTTGTTATCAAGCTTTTGTTCTGCTTCACCGATTAGGTGATTTTCCAAATCGCTTTCTTTAAAAGAAAAGTGAGATTCAGTGTAAACAATCTTCCCTGTACCGATTTCAATATCAGGTTTTATCCCCACACCTTGGATAGATCTTCCATTTGGTGTATAATATCTTGCAGTAGTAAGCTTTATAGCTGAGCCATCGGCAAGGGGGATTATTGTTTGAACAGAAGCTTTACCAAAGCTTGTTTGTCCTATAATTATTGCCCTCTTATAATCCTGTAATGCACCGGCTACTATTTCAGACGCTGAAGCACTCCCTTCGTTAATTAAAACAACAAGAGGGGTTTTTGAGTCAAAATCATTAAAGGCAGAAGTTTTTAAATGGTTTTCTTTCCCGTCCCTGTCTTTAGTAAATACTACAGTTTTGCCTGAAGGTAAAAATAAGTTAGAAACATTTACCGCCTCAGTTAAAAGACCGCCGGGGTTATTTCTAAGGTCTAAAACTATCCCTTTATAATTTTCCTTGGAAAGTTTTTTTAGGGCATCTTTTATTTCATTTGATGCATCTTCCTTAAAACTTGTTAATCTAACATACGCAATATTGTCTATCATTTTACTTTTAACGGCTTGTATTTTAATGATAGCCCGTGTGATAGTAACATCAAAAGGTTTTTCCACACCACTTCTTAGGATTGTGACAGTGACCTTTGTCCCTGGTTTTCCTCTTAATTTTTTCACCGCTTCGTCAAGGGTAATATTTGCAGTGGGTTTGCCGTCTATTTTAATTATTTTATCCCCGGCTTTAATACCTGCTTTGTAGGCAGGTGTGTCCTCAATAGGGGAAATAACAGTCAGCACCTTATCTTTCATCCCAATTGTGATGCCTAAACCGCCAAATTCACCTTTAGTTTCTACTTTAAACTCTTTGTATGTTTCCTTATCCAAGTAGCTTGAGTGAGGGTCAAGATTTTGTAACATCCCTTGAATAGCACCACTAATAAGGTCTTTTAGCTCTACATCCTCTACATAATATTTATCAATTATGCTTAGTGCGTCAGAGAAGTTTTCAAGTTGCTGGAATCGGTTTTCATTTTTTGCATAAACATTTGATATTTTAATTGTAAGGGCGCCCATTATGAAAGCAATAACTGCTATCAAACTTAAAAATACGGGTAAAAGTTTTTTTCTAATCATTCGTACCTCCGTTAGCGATTAACCACTTCTCAGGGTCAACTGCAGTATCCTGTTTTCTTATTTCAAAGTAAAGATAGGGAGAAATATCTTTCACGTCAACATCAATTAAACCTATCTTTTCATTAACTTTAACTTTCTGATCAATAGTAACAAAAATTTCATCCAATCCGGCATAAAGTGTATAGAAGAATTCGTCATGTTTTACAATAACAATGTTGCCATACCCCCTTACCCAATCAACATACTTTACAACACCATCAAATACAGATTTCACATACCCTTCGTCTTCTATCTTGATTTTTATCCCTTTTATAAAGACTTCACCATTAAAATCATTAATTTTTTTGGGTCCATAGTGCTCAATCACTTTACCGGTAGCAGGCCAGGGGAGCTTACCTTTGGATTTGAAGAAACTGCTTTCAGAAAACTGTGTGCCCCCTTCTTTTTCAATTTGAGGTTTAATTTTTTCCAACTTACTTTGTAATTCATTGTGCTTTTCATTTAGGAGTTTAATGTATTCCTTTTTACTCTCTTCATCCTCTTGCAATATTTTCGATAGTTGACTAAGCTTTATTTTCTCATTTTTCAAATCATTTAATGTAGTTTCTTTTAATGCCAAAATTCTTTGTAGGGCATTATTTCTAAGCTCCAATTCAACTTTGAGTGAGTTTATTTGATTTTTTTTGCCATTTATTTCGGCAATTTTTTCTTTGATTTTTATGTTTATTTTCTCAACTATCTCCATATTTTTTATAAGGGTGTAAAAATCTTTGGAAAATAAAAGTATTTTTATTGAAGTAATATTTCTGTTATCTATAAGATAAATATTAAATTTTTCAATTTGTTTTGAAAGTATGTTGATATCATTGTCTAAAATCATTATTTTCTCTTCAATTTCGTTGATTTGTTGGTTAAGTTTTTTTAAACTGATAGAAGTGACCCTTACTGTTTCCTCTTGTGAGGCTATCTTTTTTTGTAATGCATCTATTTTTGATATTAGGTTTTTTTTAGAGTTTTCAATATCTTTTAGATATTTATTTTGTTCTTTAATATCCTTTTGTAGTTGGTTTATATAATTTTCGTATGTGGCAAAATCGTCGATAACATTTGCATTTGCTACAGAGCAAAACAATAAAATTAAAATAAAAAATTTATTCATCTATTTTACTTGCCTTCCTTAGAAACTTCACTGAAGTAAAATATGAGGAAAAAATACTGATGGAAAAGAAATATATTGCCATTAGTGAGTATATGTAAATGTTTGGTATTCTAATAAAGTTAAGGCTTACAGCAGGCATTATTGTTGTGTTGAGTGAATAAAAAACTGCTGTATTTAAACCCAATGAGACAATAAAACTAACAAAAAACTCAACTACAGTTGCAAAAATAAAGGGAATTATAATGAATGCTTTTGTAGCACCAACAAGGCTGTATATTTTAATCTCTTCTCTAAACTTGTAAAGGTTAAGACTAATTACATTCATTGAGATAAAAGCCACAGATATTGAAAGTAGAATTGTTACAAAAAGTATAAATATTTGCAAAGAATATTTTAGGGATGCAAACTTTAATACCCACTGTTCCCCAAATGAAGCAACATCAACAATATCAAACTTGCCTATTTCATTCTTGATTTGGTTTATAAAAATTATATCCTTAAATTTATCTTTTAATTGAATTTCAATAAAAGAAGGAAAATAATCTTTAGAAATATTTTCAATGTATTTAAGATCATAAGTATTATTTTTTAAGTAATTATAAGAGTCATCTTTGGAATAGTATGTCACACTTTCAACCGAATTGAGAATTTTGATATTTTTTATAAATTCATTAATTGATTCATTATCGTCTGTTTTAAGGTATACCCTTACATTTTGAACGGAAGAAAGGTTATTAAAAAACATATTCGTAGAGTAGCCTATAGTGAAAAGGAATTGATATATAAAAAATATAGTAGTAAGCGTCAGAAGTGATATTAGAGAAGTCTTAAAGTTGGATTTGTAAAATACAAACCCTTTATTTATCAGATATAAAAATTTTTTCATCAGTTTTGCTGTCAGCCTCTATTTTTCCGTTTTTAAGATAAATTGTTCTACCACCAAACTTTTCTATAAGATGTTTGTCATGGGTTGCCACAAGTACAGTACTCCCTTGATTGGCTATATCTTTTAAAAGTTTTATTATATCTTCTGCTCTTTCCGGGTCTAAGTTGCCTGTAGGTTCATCTGCCAATACAATAGATGGCTCGTTGATTAATGCCCTTGCAATTGCAACCCTTTGTTTTTCACCACCGGAAAGTTTTTTTACTATTGTATCTCTTCTGCTGAAAAGTCCAAGCCTTCTGAGAAGGGAAAAAATCCTTTCCTCTATCTGTTTTGAGTCCATATAAAATATTTCAAGAGTCATAAAAATATTTTCAAAGACAGTCTTATTCTCTAATAATTTAAAATCTTGAAATATTACACCGATATTTCTTCTGAGGTAAGGAATGCTTCTTTCGGTAATATTTGTGATATCTTTGTTTGATATTAGTACTACACCTCTTGTGGGGAAAAGGTCGGCATATATTAGCTTTAATAGGGTAGATTTCCCTGCACCACTTGCACCGGTAATATATACAAACTCACCTTTATCAATTTTAAGAGAAATATTATCTAAAGCTTTTTTTTCTCCGAAGAATGCTACAGATACATTAAAGAATTTTATCATTTTTTAAGAAATTTCCTTTTAAAACAGCCTCTTCTACTTGTTTGTGTTGTTGAATAGTAGATTTAAAATCAGTAAATTGAGATTTGACTGAATTTATAATCCTACCACCATCAAAAATTTGAGTAACAACTTTGTCTGTGTATATTTCTGTTTGAATGTGATATACCTTTCCGTTGTATTTTATGTTAGAGTTAAAACTTCTATTCATTTGTCAAATCCAAAATATTTTTTCCATTTAAATAACTTACCTTTTTTGCCGAGTCAATATTTTTAAAGGCATTGTAATATGACACTAATACCTGATATGCCTTTTCCATCCTTAGAACAGAGGAATAGGTTACAGAATCTTCGGTATTCGGAAGCTGTTTTTTTAATATATATATTTCTGCCCCGAGAGCTGTCAAAGGCTGCCCAAAATAATGTGCCACAGTCCCTTTAATCTCTTCAATATTGATTTTATCTTTTTTCCCGTTAAGCATTTCATGATACTGAAATACTTTGTAAATTCTTGACTTCATCTCTTTTAACGGGGTCGGCTTTTTTAGAAAATCGTAAGCACCCAAATTGAAACATTCTTCTATAATTTCTGGGTTTGTTTGAGCTGAATATACTATTTTTGGTATATCAATGTCTTTCAGCTCGTTCAATATTTGTATTCCATCTATGTCTGGAAGGTTTAGGTCAATAATATACAAGTCCGGCAAAAAGCCTGACTTAAAAGTTTTAAAAAATTCTACCGAATTGGTGCTGAATGAAATTTTATATTCCTCTTCAAGGGCATTTTTAATCGTGTAAATAGTTAATTCGGAATCTTCAATAATATGAATATGTTTTTTAGTCACTGAAAATCCCCTTTTCGGCAGTATATAACTTCAGCTTTTTAAAATTATTTTGATTTTTGGTATAGATTTGTGAAATATTTTTTAGTTCCAGATTATATTGCTCAATATGCTCTTTTTTATTTTTTATGTATGTTTCATTAAAAACTATATCAGTTACAGCAAGTTTTTTGGAGATGAGAGTGGTTACAAATATTAAAGTGGCAAAAATAATTATTCCATAAATGACATTTAATACTGAAGAAATCTTAGTTTTTGTTTTAATTGGCTCAGCCGTTGAATGCTCTATTAAGTTATTTTCAAGAAGCAGATATATTATTTTTAAGACATAAACCTCATCAAGTGCAGACTTAGACATAATTTTTTGTATTGTGTTGTGACCATCAATATTATTAAAAACGATTTGAGCATCAGTATTAAAAAGAATTCTTCCATTTTTTACAATAATTGGGTTGTCTTTGCTTGTTATTTTATTGTCAACGGTGTATTTGCTATCGTTGTTTATCTTTTTGTAAATAAGATTGAGACTGCTTATCTTTTTCTTAAACAGTTTAACTTCATCAATATTTTTTAAAGCATCAAGCAAGATTGAATCTATACTTATCGGAGTAATGTCGCTATCATTGTATTCGACAACAGTAGGCACAAATTCATATCTTCCTTTTTCTATTGCCAATATTTTTTCAAAATTAGATTTAAGATGGTCTGTATGAATTTGTTTTAACTGCTCTTTTGTGAGAATTCCTTCTTCTATCAAAATTTGCCCAAGTCTTATAGGCATCTTCTTTTGTTTTTCGAGATATATTTGCAAATCACCTTCAGTAATCGCACCTCTTGAGACTAAATAGTTACCAATTTTAAAATCAAAGTTGTTCGTATTTGCTTTAATATCTACTAATTTACCTTCTCTGATGAATACTTTTGCTGCAAAATCTTCCGATTCAACCTCTAAAATACCGGTTTTAGAGGATTGACAAATAAGCTGTATAACATCAAGAAGACTAAATTCTTTTATATTCCCTTTAAATGCCATTATTGTCCCTTTTTATTAGCATATTAGCAATGTATATGAGTAAAAATAAGCAAATATATGAATAATAAAGATAATTTATTGAAAATTGAAAACCGATATTTGTTGGGGAAATAAATGGTACAGTTTGAAAAATTAGGATAAATATAAGTATAGAGTGTAAAGCAGTTAAAATAAGCCCTACAACCGGTTGGTTGATGAACAGTCTATCAGCCCCCGGAGCAATTAACATAAGAATTATATTTCTAAATTTTGTTATTCGTTTATATTTTTCTATCTGAAATTGCTGCATTACAAGGGTAGAAGCGTCAGCTTTTGCAATTTTATGTGAAAAGATACGGCATTTCTCACAAATATTACCGTGTAAATAGCCGTCATCACATTTAATACAAAAAGATTCTCCACATTGAATGCATTTGAAGAGCCTAAAATTATAAAAAAATCTATTAATAATGATTCCAACAGCAAGCAAAATAAAAAATATTAAGACACTGGTATAATTTAGTGTAAGGGTGTCCTTGTTCATACCTTCTTGAAAGTTGTATGGTAAAAATACATATGTGTTGAGGTTGAGCTGAAGATTTTGCAATAACTTATGATATTCAGGATAGAATGTATAAAGATTTTTTATAATATCTTCATATTTTTCAAAATTAAACTTTTTAGAGTAAAATGAAGCAACATTAATCATAATTATGGGGTCTTCAGTAAGGTTAAACTTTTCTGCTAAAGAGTTAAATTCGTCTACTTTCTCAGTAATTAATAAGTATATTGCATAGTTTGCTGCTTCAAACTTATTTTTAGGCGTAAACCGAATAAAATTGTTCTTTTCAGATAGTTCGGGATATTTAATAGTTGCTATAATATTCGTAAATGGGGAAGTACTTTTTTCAAGATATCTTTCAATGTAATTTTTTGATACAGGTTTGTTGATGATTTCAAGATATTTGTTTTTTTGCAATTCATTTTTGTTGTAGTCAATACTGTTTAGGATAGAAAATACGGACAAAAAGAGTATTACAGCAGTTTTAGAAGCAATATTTTCCGGGATAAGAAGTAATATTGTAAATCCTGCCAAGATTACAAATAAATAGTTATTAAAGGTTATTGAAATGACAATCGTCAGGAGTAAAAAGATAATTAATTTGGCAAAACCTATCGCTTTTAAATTAAATTTGTGACTGTGAAAAAATATGAAGTAATTTTTAAACAGAAGATATAAAAATACAAGGAGAATAAATATTGATGATGTATATCTCAAAAAAGTGTAGACGGCAAACTTATTAAAAAATATATGACTGTTTATGATTTTTAAAATTATATTGTCTGAGAGTATTATCCCAATTTTGTCTTTATTTGTAGGACTGAACTTTTGAGCAATAACTATTGTTTTCTCATTAATTTCTTTAGGGTGATTTAACAATGCCTCTACAACGGCATATGCGATAGTTTCATCCTCAAGCCCTTTAAATTTAATAAATTCTTGATAAAGCTTATCTAAGTTTTGCTCATTTGGCAATTGAACAACTTTTTCCATTTCAGACATCAGACTTTTAGGGTAAAAGTCACTTTCATAGGCATTGGCATAAGTATAAAAAAATAATGAGATTAAGGCAATAATTAAAACTCTTACTTTCATGGTAATATTTTACACTATAAAAGTTATTTTGCAACTAAAGTTTAAAAGTTTTTTTGAAAAGTGCTATAACATTCAAAAATTATTTATTTCACTCTTTACATAAACTGACATATCATTTATAGAGTTTACAAACTTTATGGAGGCATTATGGAATCGATTATTAGGAAGAAAATAGATGAAGTATTGAAGGAAATTGTTAATGATGTTGCCATAATTGGTGACTTATCTTATGAAGTAGATGTCCCGAAAGATTACAAAAATGGTGATTTTACTACAAATGTGGCGATGAAGCTTGCTTCCCTCTTAAAAAAACCACCACGACAAATAGCTGAAAGTATTAAGGGGCATTTAGTCGATGCAATCTTCGAAAAAGTTGAAGTGGCTGGACCTGGTTTTATTAATTTCTTTGTGTCCAAAAGTTTTTTTCACAATTTTTTGCTTTCAATTTTGGAAGACAAGACTGTTCTAACATCTGATATGGGTGCAGGCAAAAAGGTGCAAGTGGAGTTTGTTAGTGCGAATCCTACCGGTCCTTTACATATTGGGCATGGTAGAGGTGCTGCTTACGGGGATAGTCTTGCAAGGGTGTTTGAAGCTTGCGGTTTTGATGTTCAGCGAGAGTATTATATAAATGATGCCGGAAACCAAATGAATAATTTGGCTTTGAGTATTTATAGCAGATATCTTGAGCTTCACGGAATAAATGATGAATTTCCCATGGATGGGTATAAAGGGGAATATATTATTGATATAGCAAAAGATATTAAAAATGAGTATCAGGACAGTCTTCTTAAAATGCCAAAAGAGGAAGCAGTAAATATATGTTTTAAGATTGGGGTTGAGGAGATTACAAATACTATAAAAAAAGATTTAGAAGATTTCGGTGTGACGTTTGATAAATGGTTTAGTGAAAAGTCCCTATATCTTTCTGGAGAAGTAGAGCAAACTCTACAAGAGTTGCAAGAAAGAGGGGAAACTTATGAGCAAGATGGAGCTCTTTGGTTTAACTCTACAAAATATGGTGATGATAAAGACAGAGTTTTAAGAAGAAGTAACGGGGAGCTTACATATTTTGCTTCTGATATTGCATATCATAGAAACAAAATAAAAAGAGGCTTTGACAATCTTATCAATGTTTGGGGTGCTGACCACCACGGTTATGTGAAAAGGTTAAAGTCATCCATAAGTGCATTAGGATATAATGAGGAAATGCTTGAGATAAAGCTTGTGCAGATGGTTAGCCTTATTGAAGGCGGAGAAAAAATATCAATGTCTACTCGTGCCGGTACTTTTGTGGAGTTGAGTTGGTTGACCAAAAAGGTTGGGAGTGATGCGGCAAGATATTTTTATATTATGAGAGATATTAATTCTCAGTTTGAATTTGATATAGACCTTGCAAAAAGTAAGACTTCTGATAACCCGGTATATTATATTCAATATGCCCATGCAAGGGTGTGTTCAATTCTTAGAAATGCCGAAGAAAAGAATATAAAATTTGAAGTAGGTAAATATTTAAATAAACTTGATTCTGAGCAGGATATTGCCTTGATTAAAAAATTATATGAGTTCAAGTCGGTATTGGAGACAGCAGGCAGGACAAGAGAGCCTCACAGGATACCTTATTATCTTCAAGATTTAGCTGCTTTATACCATAATTATTATAAGAATAATCAGATATTAATAGAGGATGATATCGAAACTACTTCAGCAAGAGTTACTTTGTCTCTTGGTGTAAAAGAGGTAATAAAGTTTGCTTTGAGCCTTATCGGTGTTGGTGCTCCCGATAAAATGTAGCTAAAAAACTGATACGGATGGGGTTATGAGAGATATAGATAAAATAAAAGAGAAAAAAGAAAAGGATGAAGTTAAGTCAATTCTTGGCTTTGTATTGCTATTTTTAATTGTTTTCGGGATTATAACATTTGCCATAATAAAACTTACTACTCAATATTTTACCTTAAAGAAAGAGCTTGAAGAGAGTAAAAATGTTCAGGTTTCAGCTACTCCTGTTGAAGATGGCAAAAAATTGGAATACAAACTTGATGGCGATAAAATCAAAGTTTCAGAATTGAAAGAGGTAGCTGAAAAAGCTGCTGAAGATTCTTTAAAAGAGAATTTGTCAGGTGAAAATGAGCAGAAAATAGGGGGCGCGAAGGAGCCTGAAAAAGTAATAAAAGAAGAGGTCAAAAAGGAAGCTCTTCCTATTCAAGTGAAAAAGAATGAAAATATTAATCAGGAATCAAGTGTTGAAATAAAACCGGAGAAAAAACCGGAAAACAAGCCTATTGATGAAAAAATCAAAGTTGAAGAAAAACCCAAAAGTATTGTAAATAACACTGCACATAGTGGAGTTTATGCAGTACAACTCATGGCTTTTAAAGATGAGTCTGATGCTAAAAGTGTAGTTCAAAAGTATAAAAATGACATACCAGATATCTACTATATCAAAGCTGACCTTGGGACTAAGGGTGTGTGGTATAGGGTAAGATGTTGTAGCTCTTCAACTTTGGACGAGGCTAAAAATAAACTGCAAGATATTAATGAGAAGTATAAAATAAAAGGGTTTATCGTTAAAAATTAATGTTAAAACATTTAGTTACTGTTTGTTTCATTTTCTGCTCAATTGGTGCTCATGCTATAACAATTGTGGAGTCCTTTTATTATAAAATTAATGGCGTACAAATATTTAATTTTGATAAAGAGTATAGATATAATTTAGATAACTATTTTAGCTCTCTAAAAAGTTCTAATGTAAATACTATTTTTGTGCGTGTTTTTCAAAATTCAACAGATAGGGTACATTTTGATGAGCAAAATAAATGTGCTTCAGGTGTATACTTCAAATCGAAAATTGCTTGTAACGTATTTGATTTGTTAGATTTAATTATCCCTTATGCTAAAAAGTACGATATTAAAGTTTTTGCGTGGATGGCTACGAGGAGTCTAAGCTTTTTGAAAGAGACTCACAAGCTTGAGCTTGAATTTAGAAATGGCAATATTCAAAACGGATACGGTGTAAATATTTTTGATAAAGATGCTCGAAATTCACTTATTGAGCTTTTTAGAGAATTGGCAATGTATGATATAGACGGTATATTGATTCAAGACGATTTTATATTAAGGATGAATGAAGGCCTGTCTGACTTAAGTAAAACAAGATATTATGTTGATTACGGCAAATTGCCTGATAATAAAGATGATGATTGGTTTAAATGGAAACTATCAAATTTATCTGGATTTTTAGACAAGCTTAGATACGAAACTAAAAAGATAAACCCAAAAATAAAATTTGCTGTTAACATTTATTATGAAACACCTGTGTATCCCGAAAAAGGGCTTAAGTGGTATGCCCAATCGATAGAGCAATACAAAAAGCTTGATTTTTCGTATTTTGCAGTAATGGCATACCATGAGCAAATAATGGGCGAATTAAAAATAAATTTTCAAGATACACTCAGCTATTTAAACGAGATGTTAAATAAAATGTCAAAAATGCTTCTTCCGGAAAATATTGTAGTAAAGATACAGGTGAGAGAGTTTAATAATGAAAAGACAAAAATATCAAAATATAGAATTGATAAAGTATGTGAGTTGATTAAAAATTACAATGCAGGTATTGTTTTAGTACCTTTTGAAAATTTGTCAGATTTAAAAAACAACTGTTTTTCGGAGGGAAAAATATGAAAATAGCCATAATAGGTGGTGGAATTTCCGGAGTTTCTGCAGCTTTTTGGTTATCCAAGAAACTAACAGAGAGTAATAAAGATTTTAAAGTTATTCTTTTTGAAAAAAGTAGCAAACTAGGTGGTGCTATCGATACTGTAACTAATGGAGATTTTACTGTGGAAGCCGGCCCTAACGGTTTTCTTGATTCAAAACCTTATACTCTTAAATTGGTAGAAGATGCTGGAATCCAAAACAAACTATATAAAAGTAATGATTTGGCAAGAAAAAGGTTTATAATGAGGTATGGAAGATTGATAAGGCTTCCTGAAAAACCACCACAATTTTTTAAAACTGATTTGCTTACATTTAAAGGAAAATTAAGGGTAGTTGCTGAATATTTTATTCCTCAAAAAATACTTGAGGATGAAACAGTTGCAGATTTTGCAAGAAGAAGGCTTGGTGAGGAGGCCTGCGATTACCTGATAAGTCCGATGGTTTCCGGTATTTTTGCCGGTGACCCGGAAAAGATGAGTTTGCGGGCATGTTTTCCAGTAATATATGACTTAGAAGTAAACTATGGTGGTCTTTTTAAAGGGATGTTGAAAAAAAGAGGGAAAAAAAGTGGCCCTGCAGGCCCTGGTGGAGTTTTGACTTCTTATTCGGGGGGACTCATTAACTTAATAAATGATGTTATAGATAAATCGTTAAATGTAGAGGTAAGGTTAAACTCTCCGGTTGATAAAATCATAAAAAATAATGATAAGTTTGAAGTTTTTTATAGAGATGAAAAGGAAAGTTTTGATTATTTAATTATGACTTGTCCAAGTTATGAAGCTTCTAAAATGACAAAATATTTGAATGAAAATCTGTCAAAAGAATTTGCGAATATACCTTATGCTCCTGTCTTTGTGGTTGGTTTGGGATTTGATGAGAAAGATGTTGAAGATAAGTTGGATGGTTTTGGATACCTTATTCCTGCAAAGGAGAATAGAAAAATATTGGGGGCACTTTTTACTTCGTCAATTTTTCCTGAAAGGGCTAAAAATGGCAAAAAGCTTGTGAGAGTTATAATGGGCGGTGATAGAAACAGATGGATTCTTGACAAGTCGGATGAGGAGCTTCTTAATATAGCTTTCAATGAGATAAAAGATACTCTTAAGATTAATAATAAGCCTAAAAGTAAAATATTTTTCAGGTGGGAAAAGGCTATACCACAATACTACATTGGGCATCTTAAAACTGTTAAAAATATTGAAGACATTTCAGATGCTATTGGTAATTTTTATGTTGGCGGGAATATACTTTATGGTGTAGGTATCAATGACTGCACCAAAAGAAGCTATGATATTGTAGAAAAATTTATGCAAAATATAAAATAATTACTTAGGAGGGTCTTGTGCAAACTATAGCGTGGCCGATAGTTCTTTCAGGGCTGTTTGGAGGGCTTGGCCTTTTTTTAATCGGCATGAAGATGATGTCGGAGGGCTTACAAAAAAGAGCCGGAAGCGGTTTAAGAAGAATCCTTGAAAAGCTTACCACAAACAAATATTTGGGTGTTTTTGTGGGGCTGATTGTTACTTCCATAATTCAAAGTAGTTCCGCTACAACGGTTATGGTAGTTGGCTTTGTAAATGCAGGCTTAATGAATTTGACTCAAGCTTTGAGTGTAGTGTTAGGTGCAAATATAGGTACTACTATTACCGGGCAGTTGATAGCCTTTAAAATGGGCAGTCTTGCTCTACCTGCTATAGCTTTGGGAGCATTTTTTAGAATGTTTTCAAAAAATAAAAAGAGACAATATTTAGGTGAGGTCCTGTTTGGCTTTGGTTTACTTTTTTTAGGTATGGAAACAATGAAACATGCATTTGTGCCTTTGAGAAAAAGTCCTGAATTCACTCAGGCTTTTATATATTTTTCTAAAAATCCTTTGGCTGCAATTTTTGCCGGGACAGTTTTGACTATGATTGTTCAGAGCAGCTCGGCTACAATGGGTATTACTCTTGCATTAGCTACTACAGGTATTATAGATTATCAGGCTGCAGTGGCTTTCGTGTTAGGAGAAAATATAGGAACCACAATAACTGCCAATTTGGCTGCCATAGGTGCCAATGCTGCTGCAAAAAGGGCTGCATTAGGACACTTATTGTTTAATGTTTTGGGTGTGGCCTATATGTATATTTTTCTAAAATATTTTGCACACTTTGTTGATATTATCACCCCTGGTGATCCATATTTTATTGATGCTCAAGGGAATGCCCCTTATTCGGCAAGACATATTGCAAACTTTCATACAATGTTTAACATTATAAACACAATAGTATTCTTACCTCTACTTGGATACTTGGTTATTATATGTGAAAAGCTTATCAAAGATTCTTCCGAGAAAAAGAAAACGACTAAATATATCGATGATAGGCTTATTGATACACCTGCACTTGCAGTTGCTCAGGCCAAAAAAGAGGTTGAAAGGATGTCTGACATAGCTATTTCTATGTTAGAGGATGCAAAAAAAGCTTTTTTTACAAGAGACACAAAGCTTATAGAGAGTATTTACGAAAGGGAAAATATTGTAGATGAACTTGAAAAAGATATTTCTGTTTTTGTCGTCAAACTTTTTCAAAAATCTTTGAGTGACGAAAGTTCAAAAACTATAGACGGTATTCTGCATGTACTTCATGACATTGAGAAGATTGCAGACCACTCTGAAAACATTGCTAAATTTACAGAAAAGATTATCGAAAAAGGTATCTATTTTTCGGAAACAGCTAACAAAGAGATGGAAGAGATATTTGATGTGGTTATAAGATTTGCCAAAAATATTTTGAATGCTTACAACAAGGAAGCATTTGAAAATAATATAAACACTGAGGATGAAAATATTATAGACAGACTCAGAAAAGAATTTAAAAATAATCATATAAAAAGGCTTAATGAGGGTGTATGCACCGTTGACGCTGGTATTGTATATGTGGATATCTTAAATAATCTTGAAAAAGCAGGTGATCATACTTTTAATATTGCTCAGCTTATAAATGGTGTTAGTAAATGATTTGTGGTGCTGTAGATATTGGCAGCAATACGTTAAGATTAATTGTTGCAGAAGTAAGTAAAGGTAAAATTAAAAATATAGTTTATGAACAAAGGCATATAATAAGGTTGGCGGAGGGGATAAAGCAATTTGGCAAAATATCTGAAGCTGCTGAAAAAAGGTTAACTGATGCTCTTTTTCATATAAAAGATTTCCTTAATCAATTTGGAGATATCAATGTAAAGTTTGTAGGGACGAGTGCTCTTAGAGAGGCTTCAAATGGAGAGGAGATAATAAATAATATATATAAAAATATGGGTATAAAAATAGAAATTATTACTTCTGAAAAAGAGGCAGAGTTGATGTTTAGAGGAGTTTCTGCAACTCTGGATTTAAAAGATAATAAGGCACTTTTGTTTGACATTGGCGGCGGCTCTACTGAATATATTGCAGTGGATAAAGGCAATATAGTTGATTGTAAAAGCTTTGATATGGGTGTGGTCAAACTCGCCGATAAGTATAATTTTCGTGAAGTTGTTTCAGAAGGTATCTTCAAGCAGCTTTTTGAAGAGATTGAAACTATTATTTCACATGTCCCTGATATTGAATTTGAGATATTGGTGGGGACTGCAGGCACAGCAACCACATTGGCTGCCATAGATATGAAACTTGCAAATTATGATTATCGAAAAGTAAATGGTTATAAAATACAATACAAGAGAGTTAAAGAGATTTTTGACAATTTATGCTCAATGACAATTGACGAAAGGGAAAATGTCGTTGGCCTTGAAAAGGGTAGAGGTGACTTGATTATTCCCGGCGCAGCAATTGTTATTAAGACTATGGAACATTTTAAATTAAATGAAATAATCATAAGCGATTTTGGATTAAGGGAGGGTTTGGTTGTTTCTGACTGCGGGTGAAATAGTTACGCCAGTTGTGACCGGTTTTGTCGGTTACTTCACAAACTATCTTGCTATAAAAATGTTATTTAGGCCCCATAAAAGAAAGTGGTACAGCTTTGGTTGGCAAGGGGTTATCCCGAGAAACAGGTCAAAGCTTGCAAAAGAGGTTGGAAATCTTGTTGGTAATAATTTGCTAACTGAAAAGGATATCCTTAATTCTTTGAAAAAAGAGGAGTTTCAAATATATCTTCAAAATTCTATCAGGAATGAATTGAGAGATTTGCTCTCAAAAGATTTTGGAGAGCTGAATCTTATATTTGAAAAAATAGGAATTGATAGCCATGAAGTTGCGTTATTGTTATACAATAAAGTTATTCTTAATGAAGAGCTTTTTAATTCGGTTATTAATGTTTTATTACAAAGTATAAGTGAGTTAAGAATATCAGACTTTTTTGATGCGGAAGATGGCCTTAAAAAGGTTGCAGAGAAGGTATTTGGAGATACCAAATGGAAAGGTAAGCTCATAAAAGAGGTTTCCGCTTACCTTAATAACATTATTTTATCAGGTGTTTCGCTTTGCCAAGCTATGCCGGAAAGTTTTTACGCATCAATGTTGTCAGTATCAGAAAATATGACACTTAAAGTTTTGGAATATATTAAGAAAATTTCAGAAGATGATGAGGTTAAAGAAAAAATTGTTCAAAAGCTTATTGAGGTTAAGAATAATTCTTTTAAGAGTGGGGTATTTGACCAGATAAAACTTGGTATGCTTAATCTTTTTTTGAATGAAGATGTTATACGGGATTTGGTAAAGTCAAAATTTCCAGAAATAATTCAAAATATTTCTGCAAGTGATGAAATAAAAGATAAAATTTCAAATATCATTAAAGAGAAGTTATCGGATATATTAAATAAACCAATTTATAAGCTTATAGAAAAGTTCAAAGTAGAGGATTTCTATTCGCTGAAAACTTTCTTTGAAGGTAAGTTACTTGATTTTATGAACTCTCAATTTTTAGTGGATAAAATTAAATATATTATTTCTGCTAATGCTTATGAGCTTAACAACCTGAGATTAAAGGATGTATTGGATATAATCGGTGATGATTCTTTTGAAATAAGCCATAGAAAGCAGCTTTTTGACAAATTAAAGCAGGACAAAGTAAAGGAGATTGCGGTATTCAATATTGCTTTGATGATTGGAAAAATAAGAATAACAAATATTTATGAGAAAATTTCTCAAAAGAGTTTCAGGCAGTTTGTTGATTTTCTCACCACAGAAATAAATGAACTTTTAAATAGGAATGTTGCTCCTATATTGCAGGCACTTGATGTAAAAAATATTGTTGAGGACAAAATAAATTCTTTGAATTTGTATGAAGTGGAAGATATGCTTTTTTCTTTTATGAGAGATCAATTTAAATGGATTAATATTTTAGGATTTGTTTTGGGTTTTATTTTTGGTGCAATACAGATAATAGTTTTTAAATTAATATAAGGGGTGTTTTATGAAGAGGTTTATAGTTTTGATGTGTTTGATTTTTGCTGTGATTTCTTGCTCAAAAGGGGTCAAACTTGACACAAAAGGCAGTAAGCTTAGTAGGGATGGGGCATTGAAATTAATGGAGTCAAGTATAGGCTCACTGATTATTGAAGATAATCTAAAATATGAAAAGATTATTGCAAGTGAAGAAGGGAATGCAATTGCTTTTTTATTTAAAAAACAGGGTACCAATAAAATGTTTTTGAGGTTTTGGGAAATTTATGGGGACGAGCTTACTATTTATATGAAGGAAAAAGATAAAAATTATTCAATTAAAGTTTCAAGTAATTCAGTGGATAATAACTGTTACGGGTATGTATTTGATGAGCCAAGGGTTTCTGATAATGGTGTGAAGGTTATCTGGGATGACTATTCAAAATTCGGTTGTTCTCATAATCTTGAATTAACATTTAAAGACAAAGAGTCTGCAACAAAATTTGCTGAGGCAGTAGCAGCCTTGAAAAATAAACCTCTTAAAGTTAGTATAACCCCTCAAGTTATTAACAATACAACAGTTAAAGAAAGTAATGATTTACAGTCCAATAAGTGTACCGTTGATAAGATTTTGAAAATGCAGGAAATAGGCCTTAGTAAAGAGGAAATTAAGAAAGTTTGTGAGTAATTTGCTTATAACTTGTATCCGCAGTACTTACAAAATTTTGCATCTACATCGTGTCCATCCTGCCCACAGGCTGGACACGCTTCAGCAGAAACAGGTTTGTTGAATTTTGTCATTTCAGATGTAACTATCCCCGTAGGGACTGCAATAACTCCATAACCAATTATCATAAGCATTGATGCTATAAACTGTCCAAGGGGTGTAGATGGGGAAATATCCCCATAACCGACGGTTGTTAATGTAACAATAGCCCAATATATACTTCTTGGTATGCTGGTAAAACCGTTTTCACCACCTTCTATGACATACATTGCAGAGCCCACTATAATTACAATGTTGACTACTGCAAACAGAAAAACAACAATTTTGAATCTGCTTGCTTTAAGTGCTTTTACTATTATTGAGCCGTGATTAACATAGTGCGTTAATTTAAGAATTCTGAATACTCTCAGAAGTCTTAATGCCCTTACAACCAATAAAAAGTGTGTACCTGCTAAAAAAAGTTCGAGATACGTAGGTAAAATTGCCAAAAGATCAACTATGCCATAAAAGCTTCTTATATATCTAATGGGTTTTTCGATAGTATAAATTCTTAGTCCATATTCAATTGTAAATAGTATTGTGAAAAACCATTCCATCGCATAAAATATACTTCCGAATCTTACATGGATACTTTCAACACTTTGTAAGATAACAACTAATATGCTAATACATATTGATATTAAGAGTACTACATCAAATAGCTTGCCTGCTTTTGTTTCAGCTTCAAAGATAATTTCGTATAATTTTTTTCTGAGGGTCATTAGTTTAGATAATCGTAAAGCTTTCTTTTCATTGCTTTCTTTTTAAGCTTACTTAAGGCTCGAGCTTCAATCTGCCTAACTCTTTCCCTGCTTATTTTCATCATTTCGCCTATTTCTTCAAGTGTTTTTGGTGTTTCACCTTCAAGTCCGAATCTGAGTTTGATGATTTCAGCGTCCCTTTCAGGTAGCTCTTCAACTATCTCTTCAAGAGAATTTCTAAGATTAGTATGGATTATTTCATCTTCAACAGACTTTGAGCCTGAGTCGAGCAGGTCGATAAATGTCTTATCCTCTCCATCTTTCAAAGGGGTTTCAAGTGACAGATAATTTCTTGATACTCTCAGGATATTTTCTACATCAGCTACTTCCATATCAAGAAAAGAAGCGATCTCCTCTGCAGTCGGGTCTCTGTCTAATTCTTTAGTAAGTTTTTCAGTAGCTTCATTTATTTTATATAAAATACTTGCCTGTTTTATAGGAAGCTTTACTGTGCCTGATTGCTCTGCAAGAGCTTGAATAATAGATTGTCGTATCCACCACACAGCATAGGAAATAAATTTAACACCTTTATCAGGGTCAAATCTCCTTGCTGCCTCAATAAGTCCAAGATTCCCCTGATTAATAATATCACTCATCGAAAGTCCTGAATTTCTATAACGGTTAGCGATGGAAACAACAAACTTTAAATTTCCCAAAACAAGCTTTTTAATTGCTTCCTCATCCCCTTCTTTTATCTTTTTCCCTATCTCATACTCTTCTTCTCTCTTAAAGTGACTGTATTCGGAAATTTTATTGAGATAACTTTTGAGAGAATCGTCAGATACAGGAGGGAGGGGGATATCCTCCGTTAGGAAGTCTATCCCCTCATTATCATCGATTTCAGTATTTTCAATGTCTTCTACTTTATCTTTATGTTCTGTCATTTAACCTGCCTTCTAATCATAGATTTTAATCTCTATGTTTTGTTCAGACAATTATACCATATTTATCCCAATTTCACATCAAATTTTAATTCTCCATCAACAAATGTAGCAATCACTTTAGAATTTTTTACAATTTTCCCCTTTAAAATTGCTTCAGCTACTTTGTTTTCAATGATTTTTTGGATTGCTCTTTTCATAGGTCTTGCACCAAATTTAGGGTCAAAACCTACTTTTACAATTTCATTTATTACACTTTCGTCAAAGTCGATTTCGATGAAATTTTCTTTTAACCTATTTTTAAACTCTTCAAGTAATATTTTTGCAATCTCTTTTAAATGGTTTTCTCCGAGCGGATGAAATACTACTATATCATCTACCCTGTTTAAAAATTCAGGCTTAAAGAAATTGGACAGATGTTTAAAAACTTCTGATGCAATTTCATCGTATCTGTTTTCAAAATCTTTATGACGTTCAAAGAATTCCTGTATGGATTCACTTCCGATGTTTGATGTCATTATAATTACAGTATTTTTAAAGTTTACAGTTCTCCCCTTTGCATCTGTCAACCTGCCGTCATCTAAAATTTGTAGTAACAGATTAAATACATCAGGATGAGCTTTTTCAATTTCATCCATTAATATTACACTATACGGTTTCCTTCTTACTTTTTCTGTAAGTTGACCACCTTCTTCATAACCTACATATCCTGGAGGGGCACCTATAAGCTTTGCAACGGAATGTTTTTCCATATATTCACTCATATCAAGCCTTATAAGAGCATCTTCTGTATCAAAGAGAAATTCCGCAAGAGCTTTTGCAAGCTCAGTTTTACCCACTCCGGTAGGCCCTAAGAAAATAAATGAGCCTATAGGTCTTTTTGGATTGTTAAGGCCGGCACGGCTTCTTCTTACGGCATCACTTATTACCTGGACGGCCTTTTCCTGTCCGATTACTCTTTTATGGAGAAAATCTTCCATTTTTATAAGTTTATCAGCTTCCTCTTCTAAAAGTTTAGTTACGGGGATACCTGTCCACTTTGAGATTATTTCAGCGATATCCTCTTCTTCTACCTCTTCTTTAAGCATTTTTGAGTCTTTTTGAATCTCTTTTAGCTTTTCATTAAGCTCTTCAAGTTTTTTATTTTCTTCAACAAGTTTTCCGTATTTGATTTGTGATGCAAGTTCAAAATTTCCATTTCTTTCGGCAGTGCTCATTTCATTCTTTAACTGTTCAATGTTGGCCTTGACCTCTCTAATACTTTGAATGATAGATTTTTCATTTTGCCAATGTGCTTTTAATTGGTTTATTTTTTCACTTAAATTTGCAAGTTCTTGTTCAATCTTTTCTAATCTAATTTTACTTGCTTCATCTTTTTCCTTTAAAAGAGCTTGTCTTTCTATTTCAAGCTGTCTGTATTTTCTGTCGAGTTCATCAAGCTCAGTCGGAAGACTATCAATTTCCATTCTAAGTTTTGCAGTAGCTTCATCTATTAAATCTATTGCCTTATCAGGCATAAACCTGTCTGAAATATATTTATGTGCAAGGTAAGCAGCAGCAACAAGTGCAGAGTCCTTTATCTTTACGCCGTGATGTACTTCATATTTTTCTTTTAAGCCTCTTAAGATAGAAATTGTATCCTCTACTGAAGGCTCATCTACCATTACTGGTTGGAATCTTCTCTCTAATGCTGCGTCTTTTTCTATATGTTTTTTATACTCGTCAAGAGTGGTAGCACCTATACAGTGAAGTTCCCCTCTTGCAAGAGCAGGTTTTAAAAGGTTTGCCGCATCCATTGCCCCTTCGGCAGCTCCTGCACCAACAAGTGTATGTATTTCATCAATAAAAAGTATTATTTCACCCTCTCTTTCCTTAATCTCTTTTAAGATTGCTTTTAATCTGTCCTCAAATTCCCCTCTGAATTTTGTGCCGGCAATAAGAGCTCCCAAATCGAGAGTTA
The DNA here is from genome assembly GCF_020480685.1 of Deferrivibrio essentukiensis. NCBI lineage: Bacteria > Pseudomonadati > Deferribacterota > Deferribacteres > Deferribacterales > Deferrivibrionaceae > Deferrivibrio > Deferrivibrio essentukiensis. Next base: position 31,401 of record NZ_JAJAFU010000017.1, on the reverse strand, counting down.
GGACAGTTTTATCTTTTAAAGTTTCAGGGACATCTTTACTTACAATTCGCTGAGCCAGACCTTCAACAATAGCTGTTTTTCCAACACCCGGTTCACCAATTAGCACGGGATTATTTTTTGTCCTCCTAGAGAGAACATGGATAACCCGTCTTATCTCTTCATCCCTTCCTATTACAGGGTCAAGTTTACCTTGCTCTGCATATTCGGTAAGATTGATAGTATATTTTTTAAGTGCTTCGGTTTTTGATTCAGGGTCTTCGCTATCAACTTTTGTTGAACCCCTAATCTCTTTGATTGCTTTTTTTACCGTGTTTGTATCTATACCGTATTTTGTAAATATCTGTCTAATTGAATATCCTGCATTTTCAACAATGCCAAGTAAAAGGTGCTCTGTGGATACGTAGCTATCTCCAAACTCCTTTAAAATTTTAAATGCATAATCGAATACTTTTTTAGTATCGCCAGAAATGTATATTTGGCTGACGTCACTTACCTTCGGCAATTTTTTAAGATTTTCTTGTATATCCTCGAAAAGATTTGGTATGTTAACCCCAATTTTTTGCAGGATAGGCTTAACAATTCCTTCCTCTTGCTTTAGAAGTGTTGCAAGAAGATGTTCCGGCTCTATTTGTTGATGGCTAAGCTGCTCTGCAAGTGCTTGTGCACTTTGAACAGCTTCTCCTGACTTTATTGTTAATTTATTCCAATTTATCATAGTTACTCCTCCTTTTGAACTTTTATCTTAATTATTTCTTTTTTAGGAGAAGGGACAAGAGCACCTTCCCTTTTAATTTTTTCACAATTTTCTTTTATATAGCTTAAAAGCATGTCGATTTGATTTTGCAGAGATTCTATCTGCTCTTTCATATTTAAAATTATTTCAACCCCTGCAAGGTTGACCCCCATATCCCTTGTAAGGGTGAGTATAAATTTAAGTTTTTCTATATCTTCAGCTGAATACAGTCTTGTATTTCCTTCACTTCTTGAGGGTTTTAAAAGTTCCAACCGTTCATATTGTCGCAAGGTCTGAGGGTGAATTTCAAACATTTCCGAAACTATGCTAATCATGTAAAGCGGTTTTTTCTTCATATATCACCTCAGGATTATAGTTGACCTTTTGCTAAAATATTTTTTCTATCTGCCACATTGTATCTGGTTTTCATGCTTTTAAGGGACTCTCTGTCCTGCTCGATAGCAATTTGTGGGATTTTAACTATTATATTTACATAAAGGTCACCCTTAACATCACTATTAATTTTTGGCACACCTTTTCCACGAATCCTTAGTTGTTGGTTTGGTTGAGTCCCGGAAGGGATATTTATATTAACTGCTCCATAAGGTGTAGGAACTGTAATTTTCTCTCCAAGCGCTGCTTCAAACATATCGACTTCAATGTCAATATAAAGGTTATTACCTTGTCTTTTATAGAAATTATGTGGTGTAATATTTGTTATAATATAGAGGTCACCTGATTTGCCGCCATTTAAGCCTTCATTCCCTTTATTTGGGATTCTAATTTTTGAGTTATTATCTACTCCGGCAGGTATTTTAACTTTAAGTTTTTCGGTAACGTTTTTAAAACCTGTGCCGTGACATTCAGAGCATACGGAAGTAAAAGCTTCACCACTACCACCGCAAGATTTGCATGTAGACATCATACTTATAAATCCTGATTTTTGACCTGACATCCCTGTACCCTGACAGGTTGGACAGATGGTTTTGTTTCCACCTTTTCCAAGGCATCTTTTACATACGACCTTTCTGTTTACGCTGATTTCATAAGTATTACCAAATATAACATCCCTAAAAGGGATATTGATAGTGTAATAGATATCTTCCCCTTTTAAAGTGGCTGATGAGGAAGTTTTCTTCCCCCATCTGCCACTACCAAAGATTTCATCGAATATATCTCCGAAAATATCAAATCCATGAGATTTAAAGTTTCTTAAATCTTCAAAATTCATGTTTGAAAAGTCATAACCTTGACCACCTGAAGTAAAAGCGTCATGACCAAGAGTATCGTATTGTTTTCTTTTTTCCGGATCTGACAAAACAGCATAGGCTTCGGATACGAGTTTAAATTTTTCTTCAGCTTCCTTGTTATTAGGGTTTATGTCAGGATGATATTTTCTTGCCAACTTTCTATAAGCCTTTTTTATGTCATCCTGAGAAGCACTTTTGTCAACACCGAGTATTTCGTAATAGTTCTGTTTTGTCATAGATCATCACTTCCTTTTCAGTATTAATCCTCTTTTTCGACTTTTATAACTTTTGGCTTAATCTCATCTTTTTTGCCAATTTCAATTTTGAGTATACCTTCCTTAAGTCCAGCTTTAACTTTATTTTGGTCAACAGTGTTTGGTAAAGAGAATGATCTTGCAAATTTGCCAAAATTTCTTTCAAGTCTGTAGAAGTTTTCATTACTTTTTTCATAAGGGAGCTTTTTTTCACCCCTAACGGTTAAAACTCCATCTGTAATTTGAAGGTCGATATCGTTTTCAGATACTCCGGGTATTTCCATTATGATGGTTATACCATCCTCTTTTTCGAAAATATCAACAGGTGGATACCAGTCTCCATATTGTGACTTTCTGTCCTGCTGAACGGTTTCATCGAAAATTTTGTTAATTCTTTCCTGAAGAGACATAATGTCCTTGAAAGGGTCCCATCTTACTATTGCCATATTATACCTCCTGCAATTTTATTTTACTTGTATAATAATATTTGAGTCTATCTTTGTCAAGTTTTTTTATTTGCTTAATATAAAATTATATTTTTGAACGTTTTAATATTTTAAAAATCCTTTATTTGTAAATGAATTTAGGATAAAATAGAATCTTATGGAAAATAGAAGAATTATCGTTTTTATAATTGTATCTGCGATTTTACACTTTTTGGTTTTAAAATATATGGTTTTGAATAAACCTGATAAACCGAAAGAAAAACTAACTTATGTAGATATAATAGATAAAAAACCTGAAGTAAAAACTGAAAAACCGACAGAAAAACCAAATATTCTTAGTGACAAAGATATACATCTAAATAAAAAGACTGAAAATTTGAATGAAACCCCTCCCATAGAGGAGAAAGAAAATATAAGACCTTTGATAGTCCAAAAGGAAAGACCGGTTAATGAAAATAAAAAGTTTCAAGAAAAGAAAGAAACTGAAAAGAAAGTTTTAAAAGAGGATAAAGTAGAGAAAAAAAATTTTGAGCCAAATAAGAGTAATATTGAAATTATCGAAGAGAAACAGAAAAGTGCTAAACAAGAAGAGCCTGATATTTTCGATAATAAAACTCTTGCCAAAAATATCTTAAATCCATCTGAAATTATAAATGATATTGCAAATTACAACTTAGGCTCATCGAAAGATGGGGAAGATACCGTAAATTTTAATTCTATGAAGTTTAAGTATGCCTCATATTTTTACAAGTTTAAAAAAAATCTTTATAATGTTTGGACATACCCGTCTCAAGCTGTGTTAAAAGGTGAAGAGGGGACAGTGCGAATAAAGTTTTCCATTTTAAAAGATGGGACTATTACAAATATACAGATAGTAAGCAGTAGTGGTTATCCTGATTTGGATAAAGCTGCTGTAAATGCACTTAATACTATGGGAAAAGTGCCATTGAGTGACTCATTTTCTTTAAAAGTTTTGAATGTAGACGGGTATTTTAATTATCAGCTTGGGTTTAGGGGAATTTATTGATGAGTAATTTTAAAATTATTGAAACAACTGCAGATGTAGGTATTGAGGCAAGCGGCAATGATGAATTAGAATTGATGATAAATTGCTTGAATGCTTTTTATTATATTTGCTTTGATAAGTTTCCCGAGATAATGGAAACTGTTGAAAAAGTTAAACAGTCTTTTGAGTCCCTTGAAGAATTAGTCTTTAATTTACTGGAGGAGAGTATTTTTACGCTTTATACTAAAAAGCTGTTAATACAAGTTCGTTCTATTTCTAAAATGGACAATATATATGAAGTAACTTATGAAAAAGTTAAAACTAATGAGCAGATACAAACCGAAATTAAAGCTGTTACTAAGCATAACTATAAGGTTGAACATATTGGCAGCTTTTACATGGCAAGGGTTATTTTTGATATATGAAATCATATAAGAGGATAGTCGGTGCATTATTAAAATTTGAGAAAATCCACAATTTTTTAAAAAATGATTGTATAATTGCTTTTTCAGGCGGGCTTGATAGCAGAGTCTTGTTTGATGTTATTAAGAGATATAAAAAGGATAATAACATAACTTCAAGGACATTTGCCTGCCATATTCCAATTTTCGGGGATGGCTTAAACAGCTTGGAGTTAGAAGAAGTTTATGAGGGGAATATTTTTGAAGAAGTCAATTTTCCAATCTCTTGTAGCTTATGTAGCAGGTTAAGAAAAAGGGCACTTTTGGAGTTTGCTAAAGAGTATGGGGTATACAACATATTGCTTGGTCACAATAAAAATGATTTTGTGGAAAACTTTTTATATAATCAAATTTACCATAAAAGGCTTGAAAGTATGCCTTTAAAGAGAGTTTATTTTGAAAAGTATAATTTTCTAAGACCTTTTGCATTTTGCAGTAGAAAAAATATAGAAACATATGCAAAAGAGAATAATTTGATCGATATAGAAAATAAATGCAGTGTTAGCAGCAGGTTGAGAAAAGAGTTTAGAGAAAATATTGACAAATTAAATAAAGATTATAATCTCTACAATAATGTTATGGATTTGATAGAGAAAAATAAATTTTATGGAGAGATAGATGAATAAAGATTGGACATTAAAGTGGATGGCGTGGGAGATTACTGCTAAGTGTAACTTAAATTGTGTGCATTGTCGCTCTTCCTCAGATATTCACTCGGCTGAAGGTAAATTTACATTAGATAAATGTAAGGCACTTTTAGATGATATTGCCACATTTGCTTCACCGGTCATAGTTTTATCCGGTGGCGAGCCTTTAATGAGAAAAGATGTTTTTGATATAGCTAAATATGGTACAGATAAAGGTTTTAGAATGTGTATGGCTACAAACGGTGTATTGGTAGATGATGAAGTTTGTGAAAAAATCAAAAGCAGCGGGATAAAAATAGTCTCTTTGAGCCTTGATGGGTCTACCCCTGAAATACATGACGATTTTAGAGGTCAAAAGGGTGCATTTGAAGGGGTAATGAGGGCAGCTGATTACTTTAATAAGCACGGGATAAAATTTATTATAAACTCTTCTTTTACAAAGAGAAATCAAGATGATATCCCAAATGTATATAAACTGGCAAAAAAACTTGGAGCTACCGCTTGGTATATGTTTTTGATAGTCCCAACCGGTCGCGGTGAAGATATAATGAAAGAGCTCGTCAGCAAAGAGGACTATGAAGAAATCTTGAATTGGCATTATGAGATGGAAAAGGGTGAAGAGGAGATTCTTGTTAGACCTACATGTGCACCTCAGTATTATAGAATATGGCATGAAAGAAGCAAAGAGGATGGCACAGATAAGACAAGACGAAGTTTAACATTTTCAACCGGTGGCGGCAAAGGCTGTATCGCTGCTCAGTCAATTTGTTTTGTAAACTCTGAGGGGGATGTTTTACCTTGCTCTTATTTCCCTATGGCAGCCGGAAATATTTTTGAACAAAGTCTCAAAGATATATGGGAAAACTCAAAACTCTTCAAAGATTTGAGAAGCTTTAAAGATTATGAAGGGAAATGCGGTGTGTGTAAACATCTCGGTGTTTGCGGCGGATGCAGGGCAAGAGCTTATGCTGTTACAGGCTCATATATGGCTGAAGAACCATTTTGCGACTATGTGCCTTCAAACTATAAATGTTAAATAAGGTTAAAGTTTATTACCGCAAAATAGCTTGAAATACCTACTATAATCCATAGCACTATGCCAAAAATTATTGGTTTTAGTCCTACCCTTTTTAGCGTATCTTTAGTTATCCCTGTTCCAATCAAAAACAGTGTAATGACAAGAAGTTGTTTTGAACAAACATATAAAAAATCCCAAAATGTTTTCAGAGATTGAAAATATGAATTTATAAAAGCAGCCAAAATAAAAAATAGGATAAAATATGGCAGGTTTATCTTCCCCCCTTTTCTATTTTTAAGGCTGAAAAATATAACAAAAGGTGCAATCCATAATGCTCTGCTTAATTTTACTGTTGTGCCTACCATCAATGCTTCATTTCCATAAACAGATGTGGCACCGACTACGCTGCTTGTATCGTGAATTGCAAGTGCTGCCCATGCACCAAAAGCATGCTGACTCATTCCAAAAAAATGTCCAATTGGCGGAAATAGTATAAGCCCAAGAGCATTTAGACTAAAAACAACACCAAGGGAGATTGCTATTTCCTTTTCGTTGGCATCGATTACCGGGCTTAATGCGGCAATGGCACTACCCCCGCAGATAGCTGTGCCAAAACTTATCAACTTGTTAGCATTAGCTTCAATTTTCATATATTTACCAATGATAAATCCTACGGTTATCACAAAAATAATCCCAACAAATGTGAACAATATAGAATTTTTGCCCACTTCAATTACTTTGTAAAGAGGGACACCAAATCCAAGCCCTACAACGGCAAGTTTTAGAAGCTGTTTGCTTGCATTGGCAGACTCTTTAGGGTAGGGGTTTTGGAAGATTAAACCTAATATTATTCCCATTAAAAGTGCGTGGTGAGATTTTATAAATGGGGTTGCAGATACAGCAAGCATCAAAAAAAATATTATCTTTTTCAAATTATTTCCTTAAATTTGATCTAAACTAATGTTGAGAGGGTTTCTTATAATATTGAATGGTGATGTTGTCAAGTCAATAATAGTTGAAGGTTTATCATTACCATCATTTTGCGTGAGGAAATATTTTACTTTTTTTGCAAAGCTATTGATAATAGATTTTATAGAAGGGTTATAAGGTTGGCCTGAAAGGTTTGCACTTGTGGCAGTGACGGGTTTATTAAAATGATTAATCATTTCATATACAGGTAAATCTTTTACCATTCTTACAGCAATTTTAGCCTCTAAAACACAATAGCTATAGTTTAGTCTGGTGTTAAGTAAAAAGGTAAATCTTCCCGGCCAATATTTTTCTAATATCAATTTTTGTGAGTTGGTGAGAGGTATTTTTAGCATTTCAAGTTGAGAAAAATCAGAAATTAGAATAGGGAAAGGTTTTGTGAAATCTCTATTTTTTAATTCAAAAATTTTGTTATTAGCCTTTTCATCATCAAAAAAAGCACCAATACCGTAAATTGTATCAGTGGGAAAAATAACAGGCTCATTTTCTTTATGAGCCTGATTGAACATATTTATAAAGTTATTTTTATTAGATTTTAGAATAAGCAAGGTCTATTTTTTCCTTTCTTTTAAGATTTCCTGCACTGTTTCATTATCTTTGTAAACCTTATCTTTTATAGATTGTCTGTATTTTTTTAATCTTTCATTTATGTGTGGATATTTGACAGCTAATATTTGGCAGGCAAATATACCAGCATTTTTTGCGCCTGCGTTACCAATTGCCATAGTAGCTACAGGTATTCCGCCAGGCATTTGCACCATTGATAAAAGTGCATCAAATCCTGCAAGGGATGTGGCAGCAACAGGGACGGCAATAATAGGAAGATTTGATTCGCTTGCAACTACGCCAGCCAAATGTGCTGCAGCACCTGCAATTGCAATGATTGCCTCTATTCCGTTTGCTTCAGCATTTCTTGCCCATTCTGATGTCCTCTCAGGTGTCCTGTGAGCACTTGAAACTATAACTTCGTATTCAATTTCAAACTCTTCCAATACTGCAATTACATTTTCTGCAATTTGTAAATCTGATTTACTTCCCATAATTATACCGACTTTTGCCATTATAACCTCCTTAAGGCTTTTTGAGCTATATCTTTTCTAAAGTGCATATCTTTAAAATTTATTTTTTCTACAGCAGAATATGCAAGTTTTATAGTACTTTTTAAATCTTTACCTCTTGCAGTAACAGCCAACACCCTTCCTCCGTTAGTCAATACCTTTTCATTTTCCAGTTTAGTGCCTGCATGAAAGACTTTTACATTACCAAGTTGCTCTGCTGAATCTATCCCTGTAATTTCATACCCCTTTTTATAATCTTTAGGGTATCCTCCTGAAGCCATTACCACACAAACGGTAGGCTCACTGTACCAATTAATTTTTATCTCTTTTAAATTTTGATTTATACAGGCATCAAATATTTCAAGAAGGTCAGATTCAAGCCTCATCAAAAGAGGTTGAGTCTCAGGGTCACCGAATCTGCAGTTAAACTCTAAAACCTTTACGTCTTCACCATCAATCATAAGCCCTGCATATATAATCCCTTTGTAAACGATATTTCTCTTTTTTAGTTCTTCTACCAAAGGGTATGCAATTTTGTTTAGGGCAAAATTATAAAGCTTTTCAGTCATTACAGGGGCAGGGGAATATGCACCCATACCTCCGGTATTTGGGCCTTTATCATTATCGTAAACAGGCTTGTGGTCTTGGCTTGAAACCATTGGTACGACAGTTATACCATCCGTAAAAGCCAAAAAGGAAGCCTCTTCACCTTTTAAAAATTCTTCTATTACTACTTTATTGCCTGCGTCTCCGAATATCTTATCAATAAATATTTCTTTAAGAGCATCAATTGCTTCCTCAACAGTGGCAGCAACAGTAACACCTTTACCCGCTGCAAGTCCGTCCGCTTTTACTACAATTGGCGCCCCTTTTTCCAAAACATATTTTTTAGCACTTTCAAAATCTGTGAATTCTCCATAAAAGGCAGTGGGTATGTTAGCCGATACCATAATCTCTTTGCAAAAAGCTTTGCTCGCTTCAATTTTTGCTGCCATTTTGTTGGGGCCAAATATTTTAAGCCCTTCTGATTCAAACCTGTCAACTATTCCAAGGGCAAGAGGGTCTTCAGGGCCAACTACTGTCATGTAAATATCATTTTCTTTTGCAAACTGTATTAGCCTGTCAAAATCGGTAACTTTTATATCTACATTTTGACATTTATTTTCTTTTGCCGTCCCGCCGTTACCGGGAGCACAAAAGATATTTTTTATGTTTTCATTTTGTGAAAGTTTCCATGCAATTGCATGCTCTCTACCACCAGAGCCTATGAGTAAAATATTCATTTGTTACCCCTTTTAATGTTTAAAATGCCTTATACCGGTAAGTACCATTGCTATATTGTGTTCATCACAAGCCTCAATAACCTCTGAATCTCTGATAGAGCCACCGGGTTGAATTATAGCGGTGATTCCTTTGCCGGCTGCCTCATCAACACTGTCTCTGAACGGGAAAAATGCATCACTTGCCATTACACACCCTTGTAGAGGACTTCTTGCCTTATCTGCAGCTATCTTAGATGAATCCACACGGCTCATTTGACCTGCACCTACTCCGATTGTTCTATCATTTGTAGCATAGACTATTGCATTGGATTTGACATGTTTTGCAATTTTCCATGCAAATTCCAAAGCCTTATATTCATCTTCTGTAGGTTTTCTTTTGGTTGGCACTTTTAAATCTCTTATACTTTCAAATGTATGTAAGTCACGGTCAGCTAAAAGCATTCCTCCGGTTACCTTTTTAATGTCAAGTTCATCATCTCGTTCAAAATTATCCAGATTTTCTATTTCTATGAGTCTTAAATTTTTCTTAGAAGATAAAATTTCAACGGCTTCTTTTGAAAATTTTGGCGCTACAACTACTTCTAAAAATATTTCAGCCAACTTTTCGGCTAATTCTTTTTCTACACTTTTATTTGTCCCTACAATGCCACCAAATGCACTTACGGGGTCACATTCAAGAGCTTTTAGATATGCTTCAAGATTATCTGTTCCCACTGCTGTTCCGCAAGGGTTAGTGTGCTTTATGATTGTTACAACAGGCTCCTTAAACTCCTTAACTATTTCTACAGCAGCATTTATGTCAATTATGTTATTGAAAGATAACTCTTTCCCTTGTAACTGTTTTCCCGTTGAAACACTTGGCTCTTTGATATTTGGCTGAGTGTAAAAAGCTGCTTCCTGATGTGGGTTTTCCCCGTATCTCATCCCCTGTTTTTTTCTTGCTGCAATGGCAATTTCATCAGGAAATTTAATGTTTAATATTTTATTAAAGTAGCTTGATATGATACTATCATACACTGCAGTGTGGGTAAAAGCCTTTCTTGCTAAATCAATTCTTGTATCATAAGTTATACCATTATTTTCTTCCAGCTCTTTTTCAACTCTTGCAAAATCATTATTGTCAACGATTACCGTTACAAATTTGAAATTTTTGGCAGCACTTCTAATCATTGTAGGGCCGCCTATATCAATATTTTCTATTGCTACATCAAGCTCAACACTCTTGTTGGCGATAGTTTTCTCAAAAGGGTAGAGATTGACCACAACCATATCTATGTCTTGTAAGTTTAATTCTTGCATCGTTTTTTGATGGTTTTCATTATCCCTGATATTTAAAATCCCTGCATGCACTTTAGGATTTAATGTTTTTACCCTGCCGTCCAAAATTTCGGGAAATCCAGTAAATTCTGATATTTCAACGATATTAATTCCGCTTTCTTTTAAAAGTTTTGCTGTGCCACCTGTAGACACTATTTCTACACCGTGAGACTTAAGTTTTTTTGCAAACTCAACAATTCCTGTCTTGTCAGACAAACTTATTAGTGCTCTTTTAGGCTTGGTTAACATCTGTATCCCCCTTTTTCTTAAAAAGTATATCTATAAATAGAAAAAATATTCCAACAGTTATGCAAGAGTCGGCAACATTAAAGGCAGGCCAATGATAATTTTGTATATAAAAATCGAGAAAATCTACAACACTGCCAAGATAAATCCTGTCTATAAAGTTTCCAATTGCACCAGATAAAATAAGCGTATAGGCAAAGGCTCTCAATTTATGGTCAATCTCCTTATACATAAGGTAAATGACTATAAATATTGCTAATGCCGTTATTATAACAAAGAATATTTGTCTGTAAGAGTCATCTAATTTTGCTAAAAAGCCAAAAGCTGCTCCGGGGTTTAAAACAAAAGTAAGATTGAAAAATCCAGGGATTATCTCTTTGGTTTCATATAAATCAAAAATATGTTTTATATAAAATTTTGATATTTGGTCGATTAAAACCAAGACGAAAATTACAGGAAGATATTTTTTCATAACCACCTCTTTACAATATTATAAAAAAAGGGGCGCAAAGCCCCTTTGTTTGTTATTTAAGAAATTGCCTGATAGCACCTTTCGCAGATTGTTTTGTGGTCTTCAAACTTACCCACCGTTTCAGATTTTATCCAACACCTTTCACATTTTTCATTACTTGATGCTTCAACAAATATTTTTATTTTTTTATCTTCAGGGATATATCCACCCTCTACATCATCAAAGTTTTTGAGTTCAACTTCAGAGACGATAAATATCTTTTCAATGCCTTCATCAGCAGATAATATATCTAAAATATCCTTTTTTGCACCTATTGTTACTTTTGCATCAAGTGGGTGTCCTATTACTTTTTCGGCTCTCTTAAGCTCAAGTGCCTTATTGACATCTTTTTTAATTTCATAAAGTTGATTCCATTTATTGTAAATAGATTCATCATAAATAGATTCATCTACTTCAGCAAAATTTTCCATAAATACATATTCCGGTTTACCTTTATAGTTAGGTAAATATTCCCATACTTCATCGGCAGTGAATGATAAAATAGGCGACATCAGGATACAAAGCTCTTTGAGAATTATGAAATTTACAGTTTGAGCTGATCGTCTGAATCTTGAATCTTTCTTGTAGCAGTAAAGCCTGTCTTTGATAATATCATGGTAAAATGCTGACAAATCGTTTACGCAAAAATTATTCAATGTATGGAAAAACACATGAAACTGATAGTTGTCAAAAGCGTTATAGATTCTTTTTTTGACGTTTTGCCATTTCATTAACATATATTTATCGATATCAAGTAAATTGGCAAAATCTACCATATCCGTATCAGGATTAAAATCTGAAATATTGCCCAAGATGTATTTACAAGAATTTCTGATTTTTCTGTACGCTTCTACAAGCCTTTTGATAATATTTTGGGAGATTCTAACATCTTCTGTGTAATCTTCTGCAGCTACCCAAAGCCTTAAAATTTCAGCTCCATATTTTTTGATGATTTCTTCAGGTGTCACCACATTACCGAGTGATTTTGACATTTTTTTACCACTGCCATCAACCACAAATCCGTGTGTCAACACTTCAGAATATGGTGCTTTTCCTCGTGTCCCGACACTTTCTAAAATAGTGCTGTGAAACCACCCTCTATGCTGGTCACTCCCTTCAAGATACATATTCGCAGGCCAACCAAGCTCTTCTCTTGTTTCACAGACTGCCGCATGGCTAACGCCTGAATCAAACCAAACGTCTAATATGTCAGTTTCTTTTCTGATTTTATCTGAATTACAGTGAGGGCATTTAAAATCTTTTCCAAGAAAATATTCATTATCAAAGTCAAACCACGCATCAGCACCATGCTCTAAAAATGCATTATAAACTTTATCCATAATATCATCATTTATAACCACTTCCCCACATTCCTGACATAAAAATACTGCGATTGGCACACCCCAAGTCCTTTGTCTTGAAATACACCAATCCGGCCTATTTTCAATCATAGCAGTTATTCTATTTTCACCCCAATTTGGAATCCATTTAATTTTCTTAATTTCTTCTAATGTTTTTTTCCTCAAGTCATTTTGCTCCATTGATATAAACCATTGCGGTGTTGCTCTGAAAACTACAGGACTTTTACATCTCCAACAGTGGGGATAAGAGTGGTCAACTTTTCCGGAATTTAAAAGTGTTCCATTTTCATCCATGTAAGCAATTATTTTATCATTTGCCTTGACAATATGTTCACCGGCAAAGATTTCAGTATCCTTTTTAAATAATCCGTTATCATCAACAGGGTTTAATATTTCAAGTCCATATTTCAAGCCAACTTCATAGTCCTCTTGACCATGCCCAGGTGCAGTATGGACAATTCCTGTACCTTGTTCAAGAGTGACATGGTCACCAAGAATCATTAAAGAATCTCTATCATAGAAAGGATGTTTAGCTTTTTCGTTTTCAAAATCAGAGCCGCTAACCCTTTTTATCTCTTTATGTGAAGTGATATTGAAGATTTCCAATAATTTTTCTAAAAGCTCTGTAGCTACAACAATATGTTCACCGACGGAAAGGTTTTTGTTTTCTGTTTCAATTATTTCGACTAACGAGTATTGATAATTTGGGTTGAATGCCACACCTAAATTTGCAGGTAATGTCCAAGGGGTAGTAGTCCATATTACAATACTTGTATTCTCTGGTAAATCTAACTTTTTAGCAGTTTCTTTTCTTACAGGAAATTTTACATAGATTGAGTTAGATGTGTGGTTATCGTATTCTACCTCTGCTTCTGCTAAAGCAGTCACACAACTTGTACACCAGTAAATAGGCTTTAATCCTTTATAAACACCTTTATTTTTAAAAAACTTATAAAGTTCTTTTAGAGTAACAGCCTCATAAACATAATCCATTGTAATATAAGGATTTTCCCATTCACCTAAAACTCCAAGCCTTTTAAATTCTTCCCTTTGTATGTCGATAAATTTTTCAGCGTATTTTCTGCACTCTTTTCTTATTTGTGATTTTTCCATTTCATACTTTTTCTTGCCGAGGAGTTTATCAACTTGATGTTCAATAGGAAGGCCGTGACAATCCCATCCCGGTACGTATGGTGAGTAGTAACCTTCAAGGGTTTTAACTTTGACAATAAAGTCTTTTAGGATTTTATTAAGGGCGTGTCCAATATGGATATGACCATTTGCATAGGGTGGGCCATCGTGTAAAATATATCTTTTATTTTTGTTTCTTGTTGAAATTATTTTATGGTATAAGTTAGATTTTTCCCACTTTTTTATCCGTTCAGGCTCACTATTGCTCAAATTGGCCTTCATCGGAAAATTGGTGTTAGGTAAATTTAAAGTATCTTTGTATTCCATTGTGACCTCTTAATGTATTTTATTTTGAGGGTGATTTTTAGCACTAAAACCCTAATTTATCAAGAGAAATAAGTCTAATATTTGCTAAATAATTATTAGACAGTCTCTGATTTTGAAAAATATTTGTTAAGAAAAAGTATGATGATAAATGCTAATACTATTCTAATACCTATTATTATAAACCCGTTTGCTCCGACTGCTACGAAGAGGAGCGTATCTTCAAAGACAGCATGGCACACGCTTAAAAATATTGAAGTTAAAATGATTTCTTTTTGGCTCATATTACCTGACATGGCGTTTTTGATTAATATACCTGCTCCGTAAGCTATTCCCAAAACAAGACCTACGACCATAGTTATCGATGCGTTAGATTTTATTCCTATGAAGCTAAATGGTTTGTTTAGAATATCTTGGGACAATTTATACAGTTTTGAATTTTCATAAAATTCATAAACTATCATTAACATAACGATTATACCTGTTAATTTTACACAAAGATAAAGTGCATTCTTTAGGGGCTCGAAGATTGTTATATCCATAAAATGTTTACCGTAAAAGCTGCAAGAAATGCAGTTAATAATCTTGTTAATAATACCGGAAATGCTCTGACCCCTGTCCTCGTTAGAATAACTGTTTCAATGATAAGGTTGTGAGCTATCCCTAAAAAAAGTCCAATGATAGTTATCTGCTTGACTGTCAAGTCAAGAGGCTGCATAGCTGCGATTGCAGCATATAGATTGAGTGACATGCCGGAAATCATAGCAATTGAAGCTTCCCCTGGAAGACCTATAAGCTTCATCAAAGGGGAAAAAAACGAGCCGATTGCTCCAAGTATTTCTGTCTGCTTTAAAATATCTACCAAAAGATAAAAGGGGAATGTAAAAATTACTATTTTTTTGCTGATTTTAATTCCGTTCTTGAAACCGTTTAAGATATGTTCTAATATTTTCATGTCGGGTAGTTATAATAAAAAAATATTTTTTGTAAAGTTATTTGTAGGTGAATATGTTAATTTATGGGAAAAATGCACTGTTTGAAGCTTTAAAAGCTCATACAAAAATAAAAGAGATTTTTTTAAGGGATGGAGTGACGATTCTTAATAATGTGAATATTGATAAAATTAAGGTTACAGTTTTGAAAAAAAATGATTTTGAGCTAAAATTTCCTGACAAAAACCAAGGGGTAGTTGCTGATATAGATTTTAAAACTTATGATTTTTATGATGTAGTTGAAGAGTTAAAAGATGAAAAATGTGTTGCGGTATTGGATCATATTCAAGACCCACATAACTATGGAGCAATTATTAGGGCAGGTCATTGCTTTGGAGTAAAATTTTTCATTGTTGCCAAAGATAATCAATGCAAGATTACGCCCACTGTATTTAAAACGAGTGCCGGGAGTTTAATTTACTCTAAAGTTGTAGAAGTTGTTAATATAGCAAAGACTTTGGATGAGATAAAAAAAATGGATTTTTATGTTTATGCGGCTGATGTGCATACGGAGAGATATATTTCTTCCGTTAGCAGTGATGGAAAGAAGGCTGTTGTTATTGGTTCTGAAGGTAACGGTATTAGACCTAATGTTTTAAAAAGAGCTGATATAATTTTTAAAATACCTATGGTTTCAAACATAGATTCTTTAAATGCATCTCAAAGTGCGGCAATAGCTTTTTACGAGCTCTGTGGTAAGTGGCATGGATAAAAGATTATCTGAAAGTGCAAATATTATTGCAAAAAAGTATAAATATAAAGAGATGATTTTAAAAAGAAAGCTCAAAGTAAATATCTCTGTAGCAAAAAAACTGATTGGTCCTGACTGTGCATATCACTTATATAACGATTTGAAAAATAAATCTGAGTAAACATATTGTTAAACAAAAGTCTTTTGTTACGCAATTTGCGGATAGATATTTTTCTTTAAGATTAACTGTTAATCGTTATTTAACTAATTACTTACAAAGAGAAAAAATTTGTTGACGATAGATTTATAATGTTGTATATTTGGATACTGTATACAGAATACAGTATCCAATAATTTAATAAGGGTTTGAGTGTGACTCAGAATATTTATTTTTATGAATCTAAACCTCTCAGAGAGGTGATTGCCGACAGAATTAGATCAGATATTATTAAAGGCGTTTATGCCGACGGTGAGAGGCTTGTTGAACCTAAACTTGCTGAGACACTGGGTATAAGCAGGACACCAATAAGGGAAGCTTTGCGGCAACTTGAGAGTGAAGGGTTTATTGAAATCGTCCCAAGAAGAGGGGCTGTAGTTAAGACCATTACTATTAAAGATTTGGACGATTTGTACGCAATAAAGGCAAATCTTGAGGGTTTGGCGGCTAATCAAGCAACTTTAAACATTACTCGTGAAGAAATTGAAAAATTAAAACTTATTAATGAAAAATTTTTTAGTTTATCAAAGAGTAGTAAGAATATTGTAGATGAGTATTTGTCGTACAATATTGATTTCCATAATATTTTTATCATAGCTTCTAAGAACAATAAGTTAATAGAAATTTTAGAAGGGCTTTCCAAAAACTTTCAAAGGTTTAAAGGGATATTGGTTGCTAAAGCCGATAGGTCTAAAGATGCATATGTGGAACATCAGAAAGTTATTGAGGCATTTGAGAAAAAAGATCCAGTGTTGGCTGAAAATACCGTAAGGGAGCACATTAAAAGCAGTTGGAAATATCTTCGTAAATTTATTAATAAAGAGGATAATCTATGAAGGATATATCTATTGATAATGCCACGTTAAGTGAAAAGATAGCTGAAACCATTAGAGGTTATATTTTAAGCGGCACATTAAAGCCCGGTGACAGACTTACGGAGCCCAAGCTTTCAGAAATGCTCGGAATAAGTAGGACACCCATCAGAGAGGCACTGAGACTCTTAGAGATGGAAGGGTTTGTGGAAATATTTCCGAGGAGAGGTGCTGTTGTTTCTGTGATAACAGATAAGGATGTTGATGAAATATTTGTTTTGAAAATGAAACTGGAGTCATTGGCTGCAAGGTTAGCTGTTAAAAACTTGACCAATGAAGATATAAAAAAGTTAGAAGATATAAATGAGAAAATGGAAAAATACTCTTTGACGAAAAATGTGGCAAATTTGATAAAGTTAAATTCTGAGTTTCATAATCTATTTATAAGTAAGTGTAACAATTTAAGGCTTGTAAAATTTCTTGAAAGTTTGCTTAGACAATTTAAAAGGGCAACCGCTTACTCATTTACTGAAACAGGAAGGATTTTAAAGGTGCTTGATGAGCATAAAGAGATAATTGAGGCGTTTGAGGAGAGGGATGCTGATAGGGTGGAAAAGCTTGTTGAAAGACATATAAGAAGTGGTTGGGCCTTTATATCAAATAAAGTTGCCGGTAAAGCTGTTTAAAATACTTATAGTCATTTTTTGATTATTAGGCTATTTGCTAAAGTGATGTATCGGAATAAAAAAGCGGTGACACATCCTCAAAAGTATGCTAAATTCATAAAAAAATCGAGGTAAAATCATGAAAGTTAAAGTTTATGTCAAACTAAAAGATACTGTTTTAGACCCACAGGGTGAAGCTATTTTGCAATCAGCTAAGAGGAATGGCTACGATTTTATCGAAGATGTAAGAGTTGGCAAGGTATTTGAGCTTGAAGTTTCAGATACGGACAATCTTGAGGGGAAAGTAAAGCAGCTTTGTGACAAGCTGTTAGCAAATCCTATTATCGAAGAATATTCAATTAAAATGGGTGAATAGTTATGAAAGCAGGAGTTGTAGTATTCCCTGGTTCAAACTGTGACCATGACTGTTATCATGTTTTAAAGCATGTTTTGGAAATAGATACGGTTTTTCTATGGCATAAAGATAAAGAGTTGAAAGATGTTGATTTCATTGTTTTGCCGGGTGGTTTTTCTTATGGGGATTACCTCAGATGTGGAGCTATTGCAAGTCAGTCTGAAATTATTGAGTCTGTGATTGATTTTGCAGAAAAAGGTGGACTTGTGCTCGGTATTTGTAACGGTTTTCAAATTTTGACGGAAACAGGACTTTTACCGGGAGCACTCTTAAGAAATAGAGATTTGAAGTTTATTTGTAAAGATGTGAATCTTGTTGTAAGCAATGTAAACACCCCTTTTACAAAATTTTACAGTTCAGGTGAAGTTATTAAAATCCCTATTGCACATATGGATGGCAACTATTTTATAGACGAGCCAGGGCTTGCAGACTTGATTGAAAATGAGCAAATAGTCTTCAGATATTGCAATGATACAGGTGAAACTCTTGATGATGCTAATCCTAATGGTTCAATTGACAATATCGCAGGAATTATAAACAAAAAGGGTAATGTCCTTGGTATGATGCCTCACCCTGAAAGATGTGCGGAGGAAATTCTTGGCAATACTGATGGCATCCATATATTTAATTCCGTTAAGAAGTTTTTGAAAGGTGGAATATGAGTGTTTATGAATCGTTTAAATATCCTGAAGTAGATGTTAATGTTGCAAAGGGGATGGGCTTAAAGCCTGAAGAGTATGAGCTTGCTAAAAAAATTATAGGTAGAAATCCAAACTATATAGAGATAGGTATAATTTCTTCTATGTGGAGTGAGCACTGCAGTTATAAAAGCAGTAGGCTTCATTTAAAAAAGCTTCCCACAGAAGCCGATTGGGTGGTGCAAGGTCCGGGAGAGAATGCAGGTGTAATTGAAATTGACGGTGATATCTGTGCATGCTTTAAAGTAGAAAGTCATAATCACCCGTCATATATAGAGCCTTATCAAGGGGCTGCTACAGGTGTTGGCGGGATTTTAAGAGATGTTTTTACCATGGGAGCAAGGCCTGTTGCAGCAATGAATTCTCTTCGCTTTGGGACTCTTGATAATGATGAAACAATTAAAATTATGGATGGAGTTGTATCGGGAATTGCAGGATATGGTAACTGTTTTGGTGTGCCAACTGTTGGAGGGGAAGTTTTCTTTGATGAATGCTATCAAAAAAATCCTCTTGTAAATGCGTTTGCTCTTGGAATTGTCAAAAAGGATAAGATTTTTTTGGCAAAGGCTGAAGGTGTTGGTAATCCAATTATTTATGTTGGTGCCAAAACAGGAAGGGATGGCATCCATGGTGCTACGATGGCAAGTGAAGAATTTTCAGCCGATTCTGAAAGTAAAAGACCAAATGTTCAAATTGGCGACCCTTTTAAAGAAAAACTCTTGCTTGAAGCCTGCTTGGAGCTTATGAAAAATGAATATCTTATAGGTATCCAAGATATGGGAGCAGCGGGATTGACAAGTTCCTCTTTTGAAATGGCATCAAAATCCGGTGCTGGTGTAAAACTTTATCTTGATAAAGTCCCGGTCAGAGAAAAAAATATGACCCCTTATGAGATTATGCTCTCTGAGTCACAGGAAAGAATGCTTTTGGTTGCTAAAAAAGGGTATGAAGACAAAGTAATAGAAATTTTTAAAAAGTGGGATTTGGATGTTGCCACAATTGGTGAAGTGACTAATGATGGCTTTGTAAGATTGTATTGGAATGGTGAAGAGGTTGCTGTTTTGCCAGCTGACCCATTGTCAAATAATGCACCGGTTTACGATAGACCTTATAAAAAACCTGGTTATATTGATAAATTGAGAGATTTTAGTGTTGAGAATTTAAAAGAGCCTGCTGATTTAAATACTTGTCTTTTTAATCTTTTAAATAGCCCCAATGTCGCTTCAAAAAGATGGGTATATGAGCAATATGATTATATGGTTAGGACAAATACCGTGGTAAATCCCGGCTCAGATTCTGCTGTCCTTAGAATTAAAGAGTCTGATAAAGGTATAGCGTTGTCAAGTGATTGTAACCCGAGATATTGTTATGTTAATCCGAAAAAAGGTGGTAGTCTTGCTGTCGCGGAGGCTGCAAGAAATGTAGCAATGAGTGGAGCTAAACCACTTGCCATTACTAATTGTTTGAATTTTGGCAATCCCGAAAAACCCGAAATTATGTGGCAATTTGTTGAAGCCCTTGAAGGGATGAAAGAAGCATGTCTTGTTCTGTCTACACCTGTTGTGAGCGGAAATGTCAGTTTCTATAATGAAACGGAAGGGAAGGGGGTATACCCCACACCTACAATAGTAATGGTTGGAGCAATTGATGATGTGACTAAGGCAATCAAGTCTTCATTTAAAAGCTTTGGAAGTTACATTATTATAATTGGAAAAGATAAATATGAGATAGGTGCAAGCGAATATTTAAAAGTTTGCCACTCTACTGTTGCAGGGGATGCACCTGAAGCAGATTTGGATGCGGAAAAAAAGCTCATTGACTTTATGGTAAAAGCAGTTGATGAAAGACTTATTAATTCTGCTCATGATATTTCAGAAGGTGGACTTGCCGTTGCACTTGCTGAAATGACACTTGAGAATGAGATTGGTTGTGAAGTTGCTTTTAATGAAAATATTCGAAGTGATCTCTTGCTCTTTTCAGAAACTCAAGCAAGGGCTATAGTAGAAGTGAATTCTATTAATCTTGAAAAGGTAGAAGATTTATTAAATAAGTTTGGCCTGTATTACACTATTGCAGGGAAGACTTTAGGGAACTCTATTATTGTTAAGAATAATGGTGAAAAGCTAATAGATATTAATGTGTTGGCTGCAAAATATATTTATGAAAATGCAATTAAAGGTAAGATGCAATGATTTTTGATAAATTTAGAGAGGAGTGCGGTGTCGCCGGTGTTTACGGTGATGAAGAGGCTGCAAATTTAGTATATTTGTGCCTTTATGCATTACAGCACAGAGGGCAGGAAGGAGCAGGCATTGCTGCTCTTGATGGCAATCAAATACATGCCGAAAAAGGGCTTGGACTTGTAAGCGATATATTTACACAAGAACGACTTAGCCGTCTTAATGGTAGCGTTGCCATCGGTCACAACAGATATTCGACTTCCGGTGCAAATCTCTTGAAAAATACTCAACCGATAGTTGCTGAAATAAACAAAGGGCAGGTTGCCCTTGCACATAACGGCAATATTGTAAATGCACATAAAATAAGGGAGAGGCTTGTTCAAAAAGGTGCTATTTTTACTTCTACTTCAGATAGTGAGATTATAATCCATCTTATTGCAAAAAGTGAAAAAGATAATCTTGAAGAAGCGATTATTGATTCTTTGTCGGAGCTAAAAGGGGCATATTCCATAATTTTTATGACTGAAAATCATATGATTGGGATTAGAGATCCCCTTGGAATAAGACCTCTTATTTTGGGCAAAAAAAGGACAGGTTATGTTTTAGTCAGTGAAACGTGTGCACTTGATTTGATTGAAGCAGAGTTTATAAGGGAAATTGAGCCCGGGGAAATGATAATTATTGGTGAAGAAGGGATAAAGAGTGTGAAACCGTTTGATAAGGCGGTACCAAAGCCGTGCATATTTGAGTTTATATATTTTGCAAGACCTGATTCACTCATTTTCAATAACTATGTTTACGATATAAGAAAAAAGATGGGTGCAAAGCTTGCTGAGGAAAATCCCGTTGATGCTGATTTAGTTATCCCTGTACCAGATTCGGGGATTGTTGCTACCCTTGGGTACTCTGAAAAAAGCGGAATCCCTTTTGAACTCGGATTAATAAGGAATCACTATGTTGGCAGGACATTTATTGAACCATCACAGTCTATTAGACATTTTGGCGTGAAGATTAAACTTAATCCGGTAAAATCGGTTATTAATGGTAAACGTATAGTAGTTGTGGATGATTCAATTGTAAGGGGGACAACAAGTAGGAAAATAGTAAAAATGCTAAGGGAAGCAGGTGCAAAAGAGGTGCATTTCAGAGTTTCTTCGCCGCCTACAATGTTTCCTTGCTTTTATGGTATTGATACCCCTACGAGAAAAGAGCTTATTGCTTCTACGCATGATTTGGAAGAGATAAGAAAATATATTACTGCTGATAGTCTTGGATATTTGAGCCTACAGGGGATGTGCCAATGTGTAGGTGAGATGAACTATTGTGATGCATGCTTTAGTGGTGACTATCCAACCATGTATATTGATGAAGATGAGTTTAATCCTAAGGTAAATTAATAAAGAGGTGTATAATGGAAAAAAACAAGATTAGGCTTTTTGGTACAAGTATGGATTTTGTGTCAGGCTGAAGCCCTTCATACTTTCCTGCAGGTTGCGGGACGACGACTGATCCGTATTTTGAGCTTTCTAAAGATTTGGATGCATTGTTAACGAAGAAACTTGGTTCTGAAAGCTTTGAGTTGCAGTATGTAGATATATCTTCACCTGAGGTGCTTGATTATATCGATGATGTGAATACTATTGTGGAAAACAGGCTGCCGTTGCCATATGTTTCCATGAATGACAAGCCGTTATGTTGGGGTTTGGAAGACCCTGAAAAGATATGTGAAAAAGTTCTTGAAAAAGTAGGAAGTGATGCTTAGGCGGCCTTCGGGTCGCTTTTTTTTAACTAAATATTTTAGCGATTTTATCTTTTAAAATTTTTAAGTTAAATGGTTTATGGGTGAAACCTGAAACTCTTAAAAATCTTTATTTAATCTTTTTATTGACTGATACAAAACGCAAAAGTGATTATTTGGTTGATTAATAAGCGATATTATATTAAATTATATATTAAACACAACGGGGGTTTATATGGGGTATACAAATATTTTTCAGGGGTTTCTTGACACTTGTGAGAAAAATAAAGGTAAGATTGCATTTTTATATAGATTTGGAAAAAGTAAACTTGAGGTAACATACCAAAAACTCTTTGAAGATGTTTTAATACTGTCTAAAGCCTTTAAGAGCAAAGGGATAGTTAAAGGTTCTAAGGTTTTGCTCCTTTCTGATAACCGTTATGAATGGATAGTGAGTGATTTTGCACTAATTAGTTTAGGTGCCATAAGTGTCCCTCGAGGCAGTGATACTCCTACAAAAGAGCTTAAGTTTATCATAGAGCACTCTGAGGCAGATTTTGCTATTTTGGAAAATGAAAAGTTATATAAAGAGCATGAGGAAATTTTTAAAGAGATAAAACTTAAAAATATTTTTGTTATTGAGGGGGAAAATCTTCATAAGTTTTTGAATAATATTTATTCTTATAATGAGATTTTAAAGGATAGAGAATACACATCTGACGACTTGAACGATTTTTTATCAAGAAGAGATATAACCGGCTTAGAAGATCCATTTACACTTATATATACTTCAGGTACTACAGGTGTGCCTAAAGGGGTTGTCCTTACAAATAAAAATTTCTTGGCAAACTTAAATGTTATCCCCGACCTTGTAGGTCTAAGGGAGGATGACAGCTTTGTTTCAATTTTGCCTTCATGGCATATATTTGAAAGGGTTGTTGAACATGTGGCAGTAGCAAAAGGGTGTGCTACACTTTATAGCTCAGTGAAAAATTTTGCTACAGATTTGGAGGAGTTTAAACCGACAGTTGTCGCTACTGTGCCAAGGGTATGGGAATCTTTGTATGCCAAAATAAATACTGCTTTGGCAAAGCAGTCAGCTTCAAAACACAAGATTTTTAATTTACTTGTAAAAATAGCTGCAAAATATAATAGAAATATGAGAGTACTAACAAATAAGCTTCCAAGATTTAAAAAAGATTTTTTTATTGTCAGCTTTTTTAAAAAATTCATAGCCTTTGTTAAACTCGTTTTTCTTTATTTGCCAAATAAACTTGCGAGAAAGAAGTTTAGGGCGGTTCAAGAAAAATTTGGCGGAAGATTGAGACTTGCAGTAAGTGGCGGGGGAAGTTTACCCGCTTATTTGGATGAATGGATTGATGCTTTGGGGATTAGAATTGTAAATGCTTATGGTATGACAGAATGTGCTCCGGGGATTGCAGGAAGAGGGTTAGATTGTGATATATTTGGAACGCTTGGTAAGCCTCTAAAAAATACGCAAGTAAAAATTGTTGATGATGAAGGGAATGAATTACCGCCGGGTGTCCAAGGTGAGATTCTTATTAAAGGACCGCAGGTAATGCCCGGTTACTATAAAAATGAAGAAGAAAATAAAAAATGTTTTACTGAAGATGGTTTTTTTAAGACAGGTGATTTGGGTATGCTTACAATTACTGGTGAGCTTGTTATTACAGGGCGCTCAAAAGAGATAATTGTTTTATCAAGTGGTGAGAATATTGACCCATCAAGAATTGAATCTGAAATCTCTCAGCTACCTTTTGTAAAAGATGCTGTATTAGTTGGGCAGGATAAAAAAGGTTTGGCAGCTTTGGTAGTCCCTGATTTTGACGCTCTTAAAGAGTATATGGAAAAAAAATATAACAAGATAAGTGATACTTTCAAAAATTTAAATGATAGAGAATTGGTAGATAAGATTAAGCAGGAGTTTAACAAGCTTCTTCATGCAAAAAAAGGGTTTAAGCCTTATGAAAAAATACATAATATTTTCTTTTTAGACAAAGAATTTACTCTTGGCGAGGAGCTGACAAATACTTTGAAGAAAAAGAGACATTATATTGAAAAGAAATATAGAGAAATTATAGACAAACTTTTCCATTAAGGTTAGAATATTTAAATTAAAACTGATAATTTTTTTTGAACTTTTATTTAATATAAAAATCTTTTTATCAGTTATGGTAGGAGGATACCTTGACCGACGCACAGATAATTGAGAAAATACTTGCTGGAAAGTCAGAGCTTTTTGAGTTGTTGGTTATAAAATATCAGCAGCAGCTTTTTTCAACACTTATCAATATAACTAAAGATTATAATATGGCTGAGGAATTTGTTCAGGATGCCTTTGTAAAGGCTTTTGAAAAACTTGAAATGTTGAAAAATAGAGACCAGTTTTATGCATGGATAAAGAGAATTGCCATAAATAATGCTTTTATGCACTTTGAAAAGAATCGAAGGATGGTTGATGTTGACCGAGATATAGATGAAAATAACGAATCTTTTTTTGACAGAGTATCTGACTACTCAAATCCTGAAGAGGAGCTTCTCACTGATGAGATGCGCAAATATGTAAGAAAATTTGTAGATGCCCTCCCTGATAAATTAAGGGCAGTTATTATATTAAGGGAAGTTGAAGATTTTAGCTATGAAGAGATAGCTGAAATGTTAAATATTCCTATCGGGACAGTAAGGTCAAGACTATTTAATGCCAGACAGTTTATAAAACAAAGATTAATTAGACAGGGGTTGGCTGATGAAATGTCAAAAGTATCATAAACTTATTTCTGATTATGCAGATAACTGTTTGGATTCTTCTTATGTGGATGAAGTGCTTGAGCATATTGCTGAGTGTGGCGACTGCAAAAGGTTTTATCTTAATGAACTAAAATTAAAAGAATATATAAAATCATCATTTCCTGCTTCTAATGTCAGGGTTGATGTTACTGCATCTGTGATGTCTAAAATAGGTGTCAAAAAGGTTCAAAAAAAGAGCAGATTTATGTATTATGTGGCCGGTTTTGCTTTGTTTGCATTTTTAGGTGGTATGGCTGCTTTTTTTCAAGGAACTTATTCAACCAATACTTTTGCTAATAATGATAAAGCTGTTATTAATAGTGGTGCTGAGGAAAAATTACAAGAATTTGTGTTTGAGCATCTTGATAGGACGAATATAAATAACTTTTCAACTATGGCAGTGTCAAGCGTAGTCTATGAAAAATGAAATATATAATATTCATACTGTTTTTGCTCCCCAACCTTCTGTTTGCTGACAGAATATTTTTCAAAATAGCAGTAGACGAAACTCATTACTCATCCTTTGAGTTTTCTGAAATTGAAAATGTAAATAAGAATCTTCACTTTATATTCAGTAAATATCAGGACTTATATTTTGATATTAATAAAACAAAAAAGGAATTTTACAATATCAAGAAAAAGTCAAATTTAAAATTTAATGGAAAATCGGTCAGTGTATATGAACTTTTTCCGGTATTTAAAGATCGTTTTAGCCAGATACTATGGGTCAATAAAAATTGTATCGTAAGAAAAGAGGTTTACGATCTTGAAGGAAAGCTTATGTATGCCTACGGTCATGCAGGGGATATGCCAGAAGACAGTTTTGAAGAAAATAACGAATACGCACAATCTGCGAAAGAATATTTTCAAGGTTTTGGATATCGAGGTTTTGATATAAAGATGGTTAAGAGACTATCGAATGGAGCTTTGCATATTTTGTATGATGATGGGGTGAATAGCTTTAGTATTTTTAAAACAACGCCGGCTATTATGAAAGAGGAGGTTAAAAGAATAATTTTGGGAAATTACGTTTACTCAACAAATTTGGACAACTCAACTTATACGGTTGTGGGGACGATACCTTATAGTGAGATGAATGAGGTGATAAAGTTTATAAAAGATAAGAAAATAGATACAAAAGGAGGAAATTAAAATGAAGAAGTTACTGACTATTTTTACAATGTTATTTCTGGTGGCTGTACAAAGTTATGCATTTACCCCCGACTCATTTTCGGATGTGGTAAAAAAGACAAAAAACAGTGTGGTTAATATCAGCACTACCAAGATAATTAAAAGGAAACCTATCCCTGATTTTTTCAATGACGACCTTTTTAAAAGATTTTTTGGTGATCAGTTTGATAATTTTCACAATAACGCCCCGCAAGAATACAAATCAAAATCTCTTGGATCAGGTTTTGTGATTGATGCCAAAGAAGGATATATTGTTACTAATAACCATGTTATCGAAGGGGCAGATGAAATCCTCATCAAATTTACCGATAATAATGAAATACCCGCACAGGTGGTAGGGCGCGACCCACTTACAGACCTTGCTTTGCTGAAAATTGACCCTACGAAAGAAGAATTACACGAAATAGAGCTGGGTGATTCTGATAAGATAGAAGTAGGAGATTGGGTAGTTGCTATTGGTAACCCTTTTGGACTTTCCTGGACTGTAACCGCAGGTATTATTAGTGCCAAAGGGAGAGAATTGGGTGAAGGACCGTATGATAATTTTATGCAGACAGATGCATCCATCAATCCGGGGAATAGTGGCGGTCCTTTGGTAAACTTGGACGGAGAAGTTATCGGTATAAACACAGCAATAATTCCTTCAGGGCAGGGACTTGGGTTTGCAATTCCAGTTAATATGTTAAAAGACCTTCTTCCAAAGCTTAAGAAAGGTGAGGTTAAGAGAGGTTGGCTTGGTGTTGTATTGCAGGAAATGGATGAAAAATTAGCAAAAACTTTTGGACTTGACAAGCCTGAAGGGGCACTGGTATCCGATGTGATAAAAGGTGACCCGGCTGATAAAGCAGGACTTAGAGCTGGTGATATAATTCTTGAAATTAACGGTAACAAGCTTGAAAATCAAAAAGAGCTTATAAATATTATAGGGTCAAAATCCCCAGGTGAAACAGTTGTATTAAAAGTTTTAAGAGATGGTAAAAAGATAGATATCAAAGTCAAACTAGGAGAAAGGAAAGGTAGTGTAAAAGTGGGCGAGTCAAAAATCAGGGAGGATTTGCCTGTTTCTGTAGAAGATTTGACTGAGAATGAGATGAAACAGCTTAATATCAATTTTGGTGTAAAAGTAATAGATGTAGATACTACCTCAAATGCCTATGAAGCAGGTCTAAGAAAAGGTGATATAATTGTATGGATTAATAGAAAAGAGGTAAAGAGCAGTGAAGATTTTTATAAGATTTACGATTCCATTAAGAAAGATGATGTTGTAGGCCTTAAAGTAATTTCCAGAAACGGCAGCAGGTTTTTGGCTTTTAATAAGGATAAATAATAAAGGGCCCCTTTTATGGGGCCTTTTTTATATTTTCCTCAATACGCAGGTTTCTCTCTTCTTTTTTCATTTTTAAGAAGGCCCCAAGATGCTTATCAATTTTATTGATATGCTCAGCGTACCAAATTTTCAATTTGTTATTAAGGTCAAGTGCAAGGTTATGGTTATTAGGATTTTCCTTAATCTTATTTTTCAAATCAGCTAAATATTCTATTAATTTTTTATGCTCTTGCTTATGTGTGTCGGTATTTGGGTATTGAAACTGCTCCATGTATTTTTCTTCCGTGGAGAAATGAACTTTTGTGTAAAGTTCAAGAAAATTAACCACACTCTGAATCGATTCGACCCCTTCTCCACTTAAGAGTGCATTTTGGAATTTGTTTATTATATTGATTAATGTCTTGTGTTGATTATCGATGGCTTTAAAGCCTACCCTTAAATCATCGCTCCAAATAAGTTTCATATTTCACCTCAGCTAAGTTGAAACATCTCTTTTTCGTGTTCGTAAATCTCTTTAAAATTATTAATTAATTCATCCTTTTCTGATTGAGATATTTTAAGTAACTCTTCACAAAAATTGATTTCTTCCTCATTAACTGTTTTGCTGATAGAGTCAGCATAAAGTTTAGCCAGATTATTTGAATAAGCGAGTATTAAGCTGTGATTTTTATACTGAGATTGTTGATATTGATGATGAAAATAAACGGTGTCAACAAACAGCATAGGCATTTTCCATGCTTTCATTGTATACCCCCCAAGCTCCGCATGGTCAAAGCCGATAAAGTTTCTCTCTACTTCTTCAAGTGGAATATTATTATTAAATGCTGTTTCTACAAATTCTTCATACTCAGGGATAGAAATTTTGAAAATAACTTGACCTATATCGTGCATCATACCAAGTGTAAACATTTCAGAAGCTATATCAGGTTTTTTAACTAACGATACAAGCCTTGCTAATATTGACACAGCTATAGAATGCTCCCATATCTTTTGAGAAATAAAGTCAAGATTTTTACTGTAAACCGATTTTAATGAAAGGGATATAACTAAGTTTCTCAGATTGTTTATCCCGATATATGTTGTTGCCTGCCTCAAGTCTGTTATTTCAGAAGCCGGTGAAAATGCTGCCGAGTTTGCAAATTTTAATATAGCACTTGTAAGACTTATATCTTTTGATACAAGCATTATTATTTCTGAAACGTTATAATCAGGTTTTTCACAAATTTGTATAATTTTAGAAGCTATTTGAGGTATGGGAGGAAGGTTTTTTACTTTTGATAGAATCATTTTTTGCAACTGGTCATTCATGTTTACTCCTTTTAATGTTATTGCCTAAAATATTATATACCGATTTTTCAGATTTATCTACACTATTGGAGCATGTTCGCCTAATTATGTCTTAGAGTCTTAGTACTTAACACTTAGCACTAACCTTGAAGTTTGAACAATTAAATGATGCAAAAAAATGAAATGACATCATATTGAATTTTCTTGACATAAAAATCTAAAGTTTATAATAT
Organism: Deferrivibrio essentukiensis; assembly: GCF_020480685.1. Lineage (NCBI taxonomy): Bacteria > Pseudomonadati > Deferribacterota > Deferribacteres > Deferribacterales > Deferrivibrionaceae > Deferrivibrio > Deferrivibrio essentukiensis. Next base: position 2,111 of record NZ_JAJAFU010000017.1, on the reverse strand, counting down.
GTTACACATGCAAAGGGAAGAGTTAATCAGCTCACTTACACATCTTATTTTTGGAATTTTTGCAATATTTTTGACTATTATTGCCATTATTAAAGGGGTAAGTTTAAGGAGTCCATATCATATTGTTTCTTACTCTATTTTTGGCATTTCGATGATTTTATTATATTTTTCAAGCGGTATTTATCATTTTTTGCCAAGCAAGACTGACATAAAGAAATTGTTTAAGAAATTAGATCATATTATGATTTTTTTTCTCATTGCAGGGACATATACCCCATTTTGTTTGATAACTTTAAAGGGGGTATTAGGGTGGTCAATTTTTGGCATAATTTGGTCTGTTGCACTTGCGGGGCTTTTTTTTAAAATATTCTGTTTAAATGCACCGAGGATATTGTATACGGCAATTTATGTTGTTATGGGGTGGATAATAATCTTTGCCATAAAGCCTATCTATAATAATCTGTCTTTAAATGGGTTTATGTGGCTTGCTGCCGGAGGGTTATTCTATACTGTAGGTGCAGTTATATACGCTTTAAAAAGACCAAATCCTGTCCCCGGTATGTTTGGATTCCACGAAATATGGCATATCTTTGTAATTTTAGGGACTTCAGCTCATTATATTTCTATTTATTTTTATACTTAAAAGTGCCTTGTTATTTTCCACCTGGTCAAGGTCAAGTATGTCTATATTTTGAATATACTCGATTGTTGAATACCTTTTAAGTTTGGAAATTTTATTGACAAGCTCTGTTAGTCTTTCAGTAGCTTCATCTATAAATGTCAGGTATTTTTTTATTGAGTCATACGCTTCAGGATATTTTGTAGCCATAAGCTCAGAAAGAATAGGATTTATCATAGTAAGGGCAGTAAGCGGTTGATTAAAATGATGAGCCACTGAGCCTGCAAATTGCAATACTACTTTATCCTTTTCGTATTGCATCATCTTCTCTTTATTTTCTTTTTCGGTAATAATACGCTTTATCCTTGCCAAAAGTTCAGCCTCATATTTAGACTTGATTACGTAATCATCGGCACCTATTTCAAATGCCTTGTTAACTGTTTCTTCATCAGCACTTACAGTAAGGAAAATAATAGGGATGTCTTTATCTATTTTTTCATCATTCTTTATAATCTCAAAACACTCAAAACCATCTTTGTCAGGCATATTAACGTCAAGAAGGATAACATCAACACGATTATTTAACAAATATTTATAGGCATCATCAAAATTAGTAAATCCGATAAAGTCAAAAATTATCTGCTTTGTAATATTCTTTTTTAATGCCTCAAGGACAGTAGGGTCATCATCTACTGCCAAAATTTTGTACTTATATCTCATGGTTGCCTCCTTTGAAGGGCAGAGGAAAAACTCAGAGCAGTTTTTTTTAGTATCTGCTCATCAAAAATGTCATAAAACCGTGATTCTATTTTAGTGAATGAATTTATATTTGTAAAGATTCTTTTTGCGTTAATTAAATCTTGTAGGTTGAAAAGTGCTACAGCCTGAAAGTAATTGTATATCAAATCATCTTTTAAATAGGTAGCCTTGCGAAAATAGTCAACTGCTTTAGCATAATCTTTATTGATATAGTTTTTAAGCCCTAAGATGAAAAATTTTTCATCGTTACTTAGCTCTTTTAAGTCTGATTCGGATATTTCACCTATTTTATTTTGTGCGATTAAAAGTTTAATATTTGATAATTTTAATTCTTTTTTAGATTGTGGCTCTTCTTGAGCTTGTTTTTCTATATTTTTTAGAAGGTTTTTTGCACTTTCATATTTTCTTTGCATTAAGAGTGAATTGAAAGTTTTTTTGAAGTCAAATGAATATTTTTTAGGAGCAGTTGTTTTATGCGACGTAATACTCTTTTGAAGATTTAATTTTGCATCTTTACAGAAATATGTTACATCCGAATCTACATATATGGGAAAACCAAACCTTTGTAGCAAGGCAAATTCCCCCGGTGCTACAAACAAGTAGCCATTATCGGTTAAATGATTATTTATTAAGTTATTCAAAGTCTTTTTGATATTTTCATCACTAAAATATATCAAAACATTTCTGCAAAGTATTATATGATAGTTGTTACTGCCTTTTAATTCCAATATAT
>NZ_JAJAFU010000016.1 GCF_020480685.1 Deferrivibrio essentukiensis | reverse complement strand
CCATACGGAATTTTTTCTGAGTCAGACTGCAATCAATTTCGACCCTACCTCTAAGGCATTGAAACTATAATTCTTTTGTATTTGTAATTATTTGGGATTTTTATTTCGACCCTACCTCTAAGGCATTGAAACCAATCTTTATATGGCAAAAACAATTAGAATTCTCTAATAAGATGTTAATTTTGTATGAAAATTTACGAACACGGAGTTTTTTTTGAACATAACAAAATGCCGGAGGGGGGACTCGAACCCCCACGGGTGATTAGCCCGCCGGATTTTGAGTCCGGTGCGTCTGCCAATTCCGCCACTCCGGCAAATATAAGAAACTCTTGAATTTCAGACGCTTATATACTTTTTCATTGAAATTGTCAACCGTTAAAAATAGTTAAAAATTAGCAATTTTAGGTAAGTTTTGTTAGCAATTCGTTAGCAGAAAAAAGCGGGCTAAATGCACTGGTTATTTGGCAAATAATTTGTTTTTTTGTTGTTCGAGATACTGTCTTGCCTGTTCTGGGTCGAAAGATTCCCAGTCTTTTGGGTGGTATATGTCTGACGGATTAAGTTTTAATCTTGCGTCTGCTTGCTTTCTAATATGTCCAATATCTTGTACGACATCCTCAGGTCTTGCTTTAAATATTCTATTTCTGAGTCTGTCAATAGTACTGAACCGCAAAAGGTAATCCGCTTGTCCTTTTGTGAGCCCGTCGATTTTCCCAGTGATGTCTGCTTCTCTAAGGATTTTTTCGAGGTTTTCTCTGCCAAATCTTTCCTCCATCGAACGGATTTGTTCTGGTTTTATTCTTAATTTATAAGAACCATAGACTTTTGTCAAACCAAAAAAATTCTATAGTCGCCTGTCTTTTGTAATTTTGAACTATATGATTTGACTTTTGTCTTTTTTAAATCACCAAGGATACAGAGTATCGCAAAGAGCTTTTATTTTATTATTTTTAAAGCTTAAATATTTTTCTCCTTGTCCCTCCGTGTGCTCAGTGATGAATTATCTTTTAAACTACCAAACTCAGAGGTTATTTAATTTTTCCTATTCATAATACTAAATTCTTATGTGGAAACGGGACGATACCAAAAATGTCAAACTAACAATATTTTGTATTTAATTAAAGCTTTCTTCATGAATTCTGCTTTGTTGTAACTTTGAGTAATCTATCGGTTTTGGTTTGCTTGCAGGATACCCAATTCCAATAATTGATTCGATAAGATAGTTGTCAGGAATATTTAATATTTTTCTTACGTTGTTCTCAGCTAAGTTTTTATTTTCATCATATCGTAATCTTATTTGAGCCCAACAGCTTCCAAGCCCTAAACTTTCAGCAGTAAGTTGAATTATTATGGAAGCGATAGAGCAATCTTCAATGCAGGTGTCTGATTTGTCGGTATTGCCAATTACTACAAAAGCTACATTAGATTTGCTTAAAAACTCTGCTCCATGAGCTTTCACCTTACTCAATTTTTCCAAAATTGATTTGTTTATGACAATAATAAACTCGGTTGGGTTGATATTTCTTGATGTAGGAGCCCTAAGTGCGGCCTCTTTTAAAATTTCCAGTTTTTCAGCTTCAATATTTTTAGGTAAAAAGCTTCTTACACTCCTTCTTTTTCTTAAAATTTCAATCATTTAAAGGGTCCTCCTCTGGTTTCCAATTTTTCAGTGTTTTTTCATATAAATTAAAGTCATCCCCTTTATGTTCTGTAAATACAAGATACATATTTTCTTTTGGCACGGAAAATGTGTTGTATATTTCATCCATAAACTTTAAGGCAAGTTGCCTTCTTTGCTCAAAGGTTCTCCCTTCCCTAATATCAGCATTAATAAAAGCAACCTTTTCATCAATATTTTTCATTCTGCCCATCAAAAGTGAGCCCTTTTCAAATTCCCTTATAGTTATGCCAATATGACCAGTCCCTGTGTCCATAACTTCAGAAAAAATTGCCATGATTTTTTTAGAAAAGGATTCCTTTTCATCTTTTGAAATTTTGAAATTAAATTCAAATTGTAGATGTGGCATTTTTGACTCCTAATAGTTAGTTAACAATTTTTCAGCTAATTCTTTTCCGGCTGCTTCAATTTCATCCAATATTTTTTTGTTTTTTATTATGCTCTTTTTTTCAAAAGAACCTAATACTTTTATATTTTTTACGACTTTATAGCCTAAAGCTTGCATAGGCTTATCCATTGCACTTAGTGTAAAGTTTATATCTTCCTCATCAAGTTGCTCGCACACTGAAGCAGTTACAGCAAGCCTGTTTTGATTTGATAATTTACTTCCCCATCTTCCAGGCCTTGGCAACTCAAAATCGTAAAAGCAGTATAGTCTGTCTAAGAATGCTTTCATCCATGCTGTAATATTATAATTATAGAACGGAGAAACCAAAAGAAGACCTTTAGAATCTATTATCTTTTTGTAAATGCTTGTCATATCATCATTAAATCTTTTGCATACGTTGTCTTTTCTGCATGATTCGCATCCTACACAAGAAGAAAACTTTAAATCTGTGATATTTATGGTTTCATCTTCCAGATTTAGTGCTCTTACACCTTTAATAAATAAATCAGCAATGATTTCAGAGTTGCCACCTTTTCTTGGGCTTGCAACTATTGCAAGCACTTTATTTTTGGGCTTAAAATTATTTTTCATGACAAAATGGTATATTGTAAAGAACATAAATTCAAGTAGTTTATGTTTTAAAGTGAACAATAACTTCTATATTTTCTTAAAGAAAGTATTGAAATTGACGATATAAAGGTGTATTTAACTATCCGTAAAGGGCAGAGTAATTTATTGTTGGGAGTGTGTTATGAATATTAAACTCAAGTTAGTTTTATCTTATTTAATCATTACTTTAATTATTGTTGTTTTTGGTATGGTAACGTTAGGGTATTTTTCTAAGATTAAAAACTTTATTAATAAAGATATTACCATTAACAATAGGCTGTTAACAGACATTTCAAACTTTGATATCGGTTTTTTAAAGGCTGCAAATATATTAAGCGCTATACTGACTGAAAGTGACCTTGAAAAGCTTGATAAAGAATTTGAAAATATAAAAAGTGTAAATCAGAATTTGGGAAAGCTTGTACTATCTATAAAAAATACAAATCCCAAAATATCTCTGAGATTGGAGAATGAGCTGAGGCAGTTAAAAGAAACAATAGAGCAAATGGTGAACAGTAAGAAGGAATATCTTACAATCAAAAAAGAAGTAGATGGTGTAGCTTTAAAAATAGATGACCTTTACAGAAGGATTAAAGGTTATGTGGAGATTCTACTAAAGACTATGCCTACAGATAAAACTGGCACGTTAAGTCTTCTTAACACTATTATGGAAGATGACTTACAGCTTAAAGTTTATGCAAATTATATGCTGACTCAGACTGATGAGTATGAGATAGAAGATGCTCAGCTTTCAATGAATAGTTATTCTAAAGCTATGGTTTTGAAGGCCAAGTCAATTCTTGACGGTAAAAAATATCAAGATATAACTCCAGAAAGATTGACCGATGTAAAGAATAGGGAAAGACTTGAAAATATTATAAAAACTAATGAAGAGTTAAAACCTCTGATTGATGAGATGTATAATAAGTATATGAGATTAGTAAACCTACAGTTTTCTTTAAATGATATGACTATGAAAATGGAAGGGAATATACAAAGTTTAGATAAATATGTAGTGCAGCAATTGGATTTAGCCCAGAAAAATTTTGAAAAAAGTTTGACAACTATTGGCTCAATTTCTGACAAAAGCAGATATTTTTCTGTAATTGCGATTTTAGTTGCCATAATTTTATCGTTGGTAGTAGGGATTGTTTCTGCAAATCGGATTTCTTCCCCCGTTATAAAAATTACGAAAGTAGCTAAAGATATAATTGATGGCAGATTGAATATTGAAGATTTAGAAGTGTCAGAAAGTCAAAAAGATGAGCTTGCAATATTAACAAAATCTATAAATGAGATGAAAAACAGTTTAAAAACGATGATTGAAAAAATAGCAACTTTTTCAAACTCTATGCTTGAAGTAAGTCATCAATCTTTAAACGGTATGGAAGAGATGAAAATGTCTACAATTAATATCAATGAAGAGATAAATCAGACAGCAACTGCAGCCGAAGAGATGTCAAGTACATCCGAAGAGATTGAAATGAATATACAGGAAAGTGTAAGTAATGTAAATATTACTAAAGGTGAAATACTTAATGGTAATAAGGGGCTTCAGGAGTCGATTGATAATATAAGAAGGATAGTAGGTGAATTTTCCGAGGCATCTGCAAGCTTGATGAATTTGAAAAAATCCAGTGATGAGATAAATGATATTATCAAGCTGATAATGGATATTGCTGACCAGACAAACCTCCTTGCACTTAACGCCGCGATTGAGGCAGCCCGTGCAGGTGAGCATGGACGTGGATTTGCAGTGGTAGCCGATGAAGTTAGAAAATTGGCAGAGAAGACAGCGTTTTCTACTAAAGATATATCAGAAAAAGTTAACGTGATTCAAAGAAGTGTTGATGAAGTTGTCAATGTAGTTGATATGGGAATAAGAAATATAGAAAAAGGCTCAGATGAGATAAGTGCGGTTGGCGAGAGTTTTAATTTGGCTACCAATGATTTGGAGGTGGCTGTAAATTCAATGATGCCTATTCAAAGGATGGCTGAAGAGCTTAATGTGGCTATAAGTATGGTGGCATCTTCTATTACAAATATTTCAAAAAGTGCTGAGGAAAATGGTGCCATTATCGAAAGTATTGTGGGACTTTCTGGTGAAATAGAAAAAATAGCCGAAGAACTAAATTCGATAATTAAAAAATATACTATTTAAACCAACAAGCCGGTTTAGACCGGCTTTTTTTATTGGCATCACATCATTTTTATGTATCTATCTGCCTTATTCGGTTACAAAACTGAGAATGGTGAAAGGTGAATAGTGAAAAGTGATTTTGTTGGCAAACAATAAATTGTGTAAGTTAATATGAGTTATAAATGTTATAAAGGTTCTATAGGCTTAACACTTAGAACTAAATTCGAACGTTGAACCTTGAACATTCTTAACACTTAGCATTAACCTTGTGCTTCTCTGCGGTCATTGTTATTAAAAAAGAATAGGTTAAAGGAGCTTTTTTTATTCTTGCAGAATAATTAAATTTTCGATAGATTCCAAAATATGTATGAAATAATTGATGTTAGAAATGTGTCTAAAACTTTTAGTATATCGGAAGGGATATTTTCATCTTCTACTGCAAAAGTTAAAGCTGTTAACAATGTATCTCTCCAGATAAATAAAGGTGTGGCACTTGGTATTGTTGGTGAATCAGGTAGTGGAAAGACCACGCTTGCCAATATAATTGCTGATATTATAAGGCCTGACAAAGGGGAAGTCCTTTACAAAGGGGAAAGGGTAAATGCAAAGAGCCCTTCATATAAAGATTATAGAAAGAATGTTCAGGTAGTTTTTCAAGACCCATACTCAAGTCTTAACCCAAGATTAAAAATTATTACAATGTTAAAGGATGGCTTTAAAGCACATTTTAAATCAAACGATTATATGGGTGTGTTTATTCAGACATTTGCCAAAGTGGGGTTGAAAGAGGAATTTTTGTATAGATATCCTCATGAGTTTTCTGGTGGGCAGAGGCAGAGAATATCTATAGCAAGAGCACTAATTTTAGACCCGGAAGTAATTATAGCTGATGAGCCTGTGAGTGCTCTTGATGTTTCAGTGCAATCTCAAATTTTAAATATTTTTAAAGAGCTTAAAGTTAAAGAGAATAAAACAATTATTCTGATTTCACACGATTTGGCAGTGGTAAATTTCCTGTGCGACTATACGGTTGTAATGTATAAAGGGGTGGATGTAGAGTATGGTAAAACGGAAGATATTATAGATAATCCCATACATCCTTACACTAAAACTCTTATTGATTCTTCAAAAAATTTAAATGTTGTAAAATTTGAAAATAAAGTAGAGGCGGTCTGTCCTTTTGCCGGCAGATGTTCAGCATTTGACAAAGAAATTTGCAATAAAGAGCTTGAAAAAAAATATATAAATGATAACCATTACCACAGATGTAATAAAATTTAAGGAGTCTCTATGGAAATTTTTAATACTATGACGTTAAAAAAGGAAACTTTCGAGCCGATACATGCTAATGAAGTAAAAATGTATGTATGCGGTGTTACTGTTTATGATGATTGTCATATTGGGCATGCAAGAAGCTCGGTAGTATTTGATGTAATAAGAAAGTATCTAAAATATAAAGGGTTTAAGGTTACATTCGTCAAAAATTTTACCGACATAGATGACAAAATTATCAAAAGGAGCAATGAGCTTGGTATTTCTTGGAAAGAGTTAACAGACAGATATATCAAATCACATGATGACGATATGGCTGCCCTTATGGTGGAAAGGCCTGATTATACGCCTAAGGCAACCGAATTTATAAATGAAATGATTAATCTTTGCGAAAGGCTAATAGAAAAAGGATATGCATACGAAAAGGATGGCGATGTATATTTTAGAGTCAGGGCTTTTAAAGATTATGGTAAGCTTTCACACAGAAGCATAGATGATTTGCTTTCTGGTGCAAGGGTAGATATTAACGAAATTAAAGAAGACCCGCTTGATTTTGCCTTATGGAAAAGGAGCAAAGAAAATGAGCCCGGGTGGAAAAGCCCTTGGGGGGTTGGTAGACCTGGCTGGCATATTGAGTGTAGTGCGATGAGCTCAAAAATATTGGGCATTCCTTTTGATATACACGGTGGCGGTAAAGATTTGGTATTTCCTCATCATGAAAATGAAATTGCCCAATCTGAGGCATCTGAAGATAAAACATTTGCAAAGTATTGGATGCATAACGGCTTTGTTAACATAAACAAAGAAAAGATGTCCAAATCTCTTGGCAACTTTTTTACCATAAAAGATATCTTAAAAGAGTTTGACAGGGAAGCTTTAAGATATTTTTTACTTACTACTCATTACAGGTCACCTCTGGATTTTTCTCAGGATAATTTAATTGAAGCTGAGCGTGCCCTTGATAGAATTTATACTGCCCTTGATGAAGTAAAAAGTTACAAGCCGACTAAAAAGTCAAAAGATTTGACTTCTGAAATTGAAAAAGCAGGTAATGAATTTTTTGAAGGTTTTGCAAAGTCAATGGATGATGATTTTAATACTCCTGCAGCACTATCACACCTTTTTGAGTTTGTTAAGGCATTAAATATAATACTTACTAATAAACCTGATGAGCAAAGCTACAGTTTGCTCTTGAAGATAGTTGATAAAGTTAAGTCAACTTGCCTTGATGTGCTTGGTATTATTCAAAAAGAGCCTGAAGAGTGGTTTAAGGCTAATCTCGCATTAGATGAAGAGGAGCTTAATAAATTGATAGAGGAAAGAAATTTAGCAAGAAAAAATAAAAATTTTGCCAAGGCGGATGAGATAAGGGATTACCTTAAAGAGAAGGGTGTAGAGCTTCTCGATACTTTGGAAGGCACAAAATTTAGAGCTAAAAAAATTAGGTGAGGGAAAATATGAATATATTATTGACCGGTGTTGCAGGTTTTATAGCATCTTTTACGCTGAAAAAACTTCTCGATGAAGGGCACTTTGTGGTGGGAGTTGATAATCTCAATGATTATTACAGCCCGGAGCTTAAAGAGTATAGACTCAAGCAATTTGAAAGTAATAAAAATTTTAAATTTATTAAAGCCGATATTTCAGATTTTGAGGCGATGAGTGTACTGTTTCAGACATTTAAAATAGATGCCGTAATTAATTTGGCTGCAAGGGCGGGGGTAAGATACAGCCTTGTAAATCCATTTGTTTATTATGATACAAATTCGACAGGGACAGTTAATCTGCTTGAGCTTTGCAAAGATTATGGTGTCAAAAAATTTGTGCTTGCATCAACCTCAAGTCTTTATGCAGGGCTTGAAACCCCTTTTAGCGAGGACAAGCCTGTCAATACGCCGATTTCCCCTTATGCTGCATCTAAAAAAAGTGCTGAAGTGTCATGTTATACTTACAATTACTTATACGGAATAGATGTTACAATAGTGAGATACTTTACTGTGTATGGTCCTGCGGGCAGACCTGATATGAGTATTTTTAAGTTTATAAGCCTTATAGATAAAAATGTGCCTATTACCTTGTATGGTGATGGCAGTCAGTCAAGAGATTTTACATATGTTACGGATATTGCTGACGGAACGGTAAAAGCACTTAAAAATGTTGGCTATGAAATAATTAATCTTGGTAACAATAACCCTCACAAACTATCATATGCCATAGAATTAATATCAAAATATCTAAATAAAAAAGTGGAGTATGATTATAAGCCATTTCACAAGGCAGATATGCTTGCCACATGGGCGGAAGTGTCAAAAGCAAAAAATATATTAGGGTGGCAGCCTCAAGTTTCTTTGGAAGAAGGGATAGAAAATACTATAAAATGGTATAAAGATAATTACGAATTTGCTTCAAAAATTCCGTTAGTGGATTAGTTATTTTAATAACGGGTATTTTTGCTTTATTTATGAATTATAATTTGTTAGAAATTTATAAAATTTACTTTCGGGGTGAGATATGAGTAAAGGGCTTACAAATTTGAGTAGATTTTTGCTTGAAGAACAGAGAAAATTTCCAACTGCAACAGGAGATTTTACTTTAATTTTAGAGCAGATTGCTTTTGCAGCAAAGATAATCAGCAGAGAAGTAAATAAAGCTGGTCTTGTAAATATTATCGGCAAAACCGACAGCACAAATTATCACGGTGAGGAGCAGCAAAAACTTGATGTATATGCCAATGAAAAGATGATTCAAGCGCTTGACCATACAGGACAGATTTGTGGAATGGCAAGTGAAGAGGTAGATGAGGTAATACGTATACCGAGTAAATACCCTAAAGGGAAATATCTTGTAGTATTTGACCCTCTTGACGGCTCAAGTAACATAGACGTGAACATAAGTATCGGGACAATATTTGGTATTTATAAAAGAAAATCGGACAGCTCTGTTGACGGCTGTGAAGAAGATTTTTTACAGCCTGGGCGCGATTTGGTAGCGAGCGGTTATGTGATTTACGGCTCAAGTACAATGTTTGTTTATACGACAGGAAATGGAGTCAACGGCTTTACATTAGACCCATCAGTTGGTGAATTTATACTTTCACATCCTGATATGAAGGTGCCGAAAGAAGGGAAAATTTATAGTATCAATGAGGCAAATTACCATAAGTGGGATGACAGAATAAGAAATTTTGTTGAATTTATAAAGAATTATAAAGAAAGAAGTTACACTACAAGATATATTGGCTCACTTGTGGCTGATTTTCATAGAAACCTTTTAAAAGGTGGAATTTTTCTCTATCCGGGTGATTCAAAAAATCCTAAAGGTAAATTAAGACTTCTCTATGAAGCTAACCCACTTGCATTTATAATCAAACAAGCAGGTGGGATGGCAACTGACGGAGAAAGAGATATCCTTGATATTGTGCCTGAAAGTCTACACCAAAAAACTCCGCTAATTATAGGCTCGGAGTTTGAAGTAAAGAAGTATTTAGAGTTTATGGGTAAATAAATCGATATGTTTTTAGGTGCTCACGAGTCAATTAGCGGTGGTATTTACAAGGCTTTTGAAAGGGGAGCAGCTGACGGTTGCGAGTGCATACAGGTCTTTGTTAAAAACTCAAACCGTTGGGTAGCAAAACCACTTAGCGACAAAGACATAAAAAAATATTTTGAGCTTCATGATAAATATAGCTTACCGGTTTGTTGTCACAGTAGCTATCTCATTAATATGGCTTCTATTAAACCGGATATTAAAGAAAAATCATATTTAAGTATGGTGGATGAGCTTAAAAGGTGTGACCAGTTAAATATAAAATATTATGTAATCCATCCGGGCTCACATCTTGGAGTGGGTGAAGATGAAGGACTCAAACTTGTTGCCCAAATGATTGATAAAGCATACGATGAAAATGGTTTTGAAGCCTCTATACTTTTGGAGATTACTGCAGGGCAGGGGACAAATCTTGGTTATAAGCTTGAGCATTTTGAAAAAATTTTTAATATGTCAAAATACTCTCATAAACTCAATATATGTCTTGACTCATGTCATATGTATTCGGCCGGATTTGACATAGTAAACCAATATGACAAAGTTTTTGATGAGCTTTTTGCAAAATTTGGGGATAAAATAAAGGTATTTCACTTAAATGATTCTAAAAAAGACTTCTCTTCAAAGCTTGACAGACATGAGCTTTTAGGGAAAGGGACCATAGGTATTGATTTTTTCAAAAGAGTTGTAAACGATAGAAGATTTGAAAATGTATTGGGTATTTTAGAGACTCCCGTAAAAGAAGGGGAGACTTACAAAGGTGAAATTGAAATCTTAAAGAGCTTGAGGGGTGACATATGAAAAAGGCTCTTATAATTGTTGATATGCTTAATGATTTTGTGTTAGAAGGGGCTCCTTTGCAGGTGAAAGGTGCTGAAAAGATTATTCCCTCAATAAAGAAACAGATAGAAATTGCCAAAAAAGAAAATTATCCCGTTATTTATGTGTGTGATAATCATGACGCCAACGATAAAGAGTTTGAGATTTGGCCTAAACACTGCGTTGAAGGGACTGACGGGGCAAAGGTAGTCAAAGAGCTTGCTCCAGAAAGTGAAGATATAATTGTTCCTAAAACGAGATATTCGGGGTTTTACAACACAAATTTAGATGAAATTTTGAAAAAGCACGGTATTGATACGCTCATCGTTACAGGGCTTGTGACAAATATTTGCGTACTATATACGGTAGCTGACGCAGTTAGTCGTAATTATAAAGTAATTGTTCCTAAAGACTGTGTGATAGGTCTTGATGATTATGGTCACGAAGTCGGTCTTTATCAGATAAAAAATGTACATAATGGTGAAATAATATGAGCGAACTCTCTCCCTCTGCACTTATTTTAAAAGAGCTGGTTAAGCCTGAAAAAATAATCGAAACCCATATATCTTATGTAATGCTTACAAAGGACTATGTATACAAGTTGAAAAAAGCTGTGGATTTTGGTTTTCTGGACTTTAAGCTTTCAACTCAGAGAAAAATATATTGTATCTTGGAAAAAGAGCTTAATGAAAGGTTTTCAAAGGGGATTTATGAAGAGGTTTTGAAGATAGCAAGACGAGGTAAAGAGTTTGTACTTGTCCCTTTTCACAATACTTTGGTAACGGTTGATTATGTCCTTAAGATGAAACGTATTGATGATAATAATTTTTTATCGACTAAAATAAAAAATAGCCAAGTTGATGAAAAATATATTTTTGAGATAGGTAAACATATCGGGACACTTTTTAAAAGTATCAATACAAATTACGAAAATGCTAAAGAGAATGGAAGCTTTGAAGTAATATTAAAAAACTGTCAGGAGAATTTCGAACAAACAGAACCTTTTGTAGGTAAATTTATAGATAATGGCATTTATGAGTTTATTAAGGACAAAACATTAGGTTTTCTTGAAGGAAATAAAGAGCTTTTTGAAAGAAGGCTTTCTGACGGTTATATTATTGACGGTCATGGAGATTTACGGTTAGAGCATATTTACGAAGATGAAAACGGTATTGGCCTTGTAGACTGTATAGAATTTAATAAAAGATTTAGATATAATGATGTGATTTCTGACTTTGGATTTCTTTTAATGGAGCTTGACCAGACCGGAGAGATAGGGCTTTCTGATGCATGTCTTAAAGGATTTCTAACAGTTTATAATGACAGCGATACATTAAGACTTTTAAATTTTTATAAATGTTACAGAGCGTATGTAAGGGTTAAGATAGCTTGTTTTATGTTAAACGGACTTGAGGAAGGCAGTGAAAAATATCTTGAGGAATTAGATAAGTTAAAAAGGCTTCTTGATTTGAGTCTGACATACGCTTTAAATATGATTGAGCCTAAACTTGTAATTTATTACGGTCTTATGGGCTCAGGCAAGAGCAAGAATTCAAAAATGTTAAATCAAAAACTCCCATCTTTTAGAGTTAATACGGATGAATTTAGAAAAGAATATTTCAACATAGACAAAGTTGAAAAGGTAAATGAAGATTTTAATAAAGGGATATATTCATATGAAAATTCTCTAACTATCTACAAAGAGTTAGGAAAACTTGCGGACGAAAAATTAAAAATTAACAGGATGACAATTGTGGACGGCAGTTTTTCTAAAAAGGAATATTTGAGACAATTTCAAGAAAATATTAATATAAAGCCTTTGAAAATAAAATGTGAAGCGGATGATAATACGATTTTAAAAAGGCTTGCTGATAGAAAAGATAAAAAAATTGCCACTGACGGGCGACCTGAACTCTATTTTAAACAAAAGGAATCTTTTGAAGATATTGGTTGTGACTTTTTGATTGATACGACAAGCGGGGTAGAAGAAAATATTGAAAAAACTATAAAATTTTTGATAAGTAATGAGAAATAACTTTATAATAAAAAAGATAAATTCCCCTTTTGAAGATTCGGCATTTTTTGTCAGGAATATCTACAAAAAGACGGCATTTTTGCTTGATTGTGGAAGAATAGGAAACATAACAAATTCCGAAGTATTAAGCATTACAGATGTATTTGTAAGTCATACTCACATTGACCATTTTTACGGATTTGACCGCTTGTTGAGAGGGTTTATCCGTGCTGACAGTAGATTAAGATTTTTTGGCCCGCCTGGTTTTATAAATAATGTAAAAGGTAAGCTTGCAGGCTATACCTGGAATCTCATAAAAAATTATACTCTTGTAATTGAAGCGATTGAGCTTCATGAGGATAAAATAAAAGGTGCAGTGTTTAAGGCTTGCGAAGGGTTTGTGCCACAGGAGTATGAAAAAGAAAGAACATTAATTAGCTTAGGTGATGGATTTACTCTTGATTATGAATTTTTTGACCATGGTATTGTTACTTTGGGGTTTAGAATCAGAGAAGATATCCATGTAAGTGTGAAAAAGGATGCACTAGAACAATTTGGATACAAAAAGGGGCCTTGGATTGCCGAGCTTAAAGCAAAATTGAGATGTTTTGACAAGAACGGTTTTTTTGAAGTAGAAATGGAAGGGGAGATGGTTAAAAAGAGTGTAATTGACCTTGAAAATGAGCTTATTTTATACGCACCTCCACAGGATATTACATATATTACTGACCTTGCACCAACTTACGAAAATTTCAAGAAAGCCGTTAATTTCGCAAAAGATAGCCATATACTTATGATAGAGGCAATGTTTTTGAAAAAAGATGTTATGCACGCTATAAAAAAGAAACATTTAACGTTAGAGCTATCAAAAGAAATATTTAAACTGTCAAACAGCAAATTTGTCCATTTTTTTCATTTTGCTCCAAAATATGAAATGGAAAAGAATATTTTCTTTAAAGTGTTATACGAAGGGATAGATAAAAAAGTAATTTGAAATTTATTGCTAAGTGTGTAATAATCCGCACGAGGTGAGAAGTGGACGATAAATTAACGAAAAATATGGAAGACTATCTTGAGGCTATACTTATCCTTGAAAGCAAACATGAAGTTGCAAGGTCTACAGATATTTCTGAAATGCTAAACGTTAAAAAGCCGTCTGTTACAAGTGCATTAAAGTATTTAGCTGAAAAAGGTTATGTAAACTACAATAGATATAAAGGGATAACACTTACGAAAGAAGGTTTGGAATATGCAAAGCAGATATATCACAGACATAAAAGGATAAAAGAATTTTTGATTAAAATTTTAAATGTTGAAGAAAAAGAAGCGGAAGAGAATGCCTGCCGTATTGAGCATGTGATTGATGAAGATATTTTTCACAAATTGTCCTGTTTCCTTGACTTTATCCTTGAAAGCGATACAAAATGCGTAAATATAGACAAGTTTAAATCAAAGTGTGATGAAAATTGAAAGTAGGCGACAGAAATATACTCGGCTCAATTGTAAAATGGTTTATAATCCCATGGTTAATTTTTGGAGTATTGGGGGGTTATTTGTACGACAGTATGAAGACGCCAGATAAGAATATTATTAAGCCATATGTTGACCTTTCCCAGGTAAACCCTGAAGAGCTTTTTATTCTTGATACTAAAAGAGCAATATCTGAAGGTGTAGAAAATAAAGACAATATGCCTTTTTATCTTAAAGGGTCAAATGATGTAGGTATCTTGTTGATTCATGGCTTTACCGCTTCACCTTTTGAAATGAAAGCCTTGGGTGAGTATCTGAATGAAAAAGGTTTTTCTGTTTACGGTGCAAGGCTTCCGGGACACGCATCTTCCCCTGAAAATATTAATAAACTTACTTTTATGGATATGTATGAGGGGTTAAAATATGGTTATTACGTGCTGAAAAATACTAATAAAAAGGTATTTGTTATAGGTCAGTCTATGGGTGGACTTTTGGCAGCTGAGGTTGCCATATTTAATAAAGTAGACGGCTTAATAATGCTTTCCCCGGCTTTTAAAATAAAAAGCAATAAGGTTATTTTTGTGCCGTTTTTAAGAAAATTTATAAAATTTAGCAAAAAAGAAAATTTTGAAGACAGGTTTGCAGACCATTATTACAATGTTAGACCTGTTGAAGGAATTTATCAGCTTACAAAGCTTTCAAGGCATCTTATCCCTTTATTGCCTGAGATGAAAATCCCTGTCTACGTGGTGCAGTCAAAATACGATGATATTATTGATTCAGGTTATACTGAATACTACTTCAAACAAATTGGAACAGAAAGAAAAACTATTGATATTTTGGATGATAATAGAGTAAAACATATTCTTACGACAGATGAAAATCCATTAATGGATAATCTGTTTTCTAAGATTTATGAGTGGATATTGGGGGTAATGTGATGTTTGAGAATAAGAGGATAGGGTTTATAGGTGCTGGAAATATGGCAACGGCACTTATAAAAGGGATTTTGAAGGCAAATCTTGTACCGAGCGATTTTGTCAGTGCAAGTGATGTGGATATTGAAAAACTGGATTCTCTAAAAAGTGAATATGGTATAAATGTAGTGTTTAAGGATAATGAAAAACTCGTAACTGAATCCGATATTATAGTTCTGGCGATAAAACCTCAGATTTTTGAAAAGATATTAAAGGAAATAGCTCCAAAGCTTGATAAATCAAAATTAATTATTTCAATTGCTGCCGGTATTAGTACTGAATATATAGAAAATATTGTGGAAAAGGATTTAAAAATTGTAAGGGCTATGCCAAATACCCCTGCTCTTATTTTGGAAGGTGCGACAGCTATTGCGCCTGGTGCACATGTTGCGGAAGATGATTTGAGGATAGCATATAAAATTTTTGATGCAGTTGGTAAAGTCGCTGTTGTTGATGAGAGTCAGATGGATGCAGTCACAGGCCTTTCCGGTAGCGGGCCGGCATATATTTTTATGATTATTGAAGCATTAAGTGATGCCGGTGTAAAAATGGGGTTATCCAGAAGCGTTGCCATGAAGCTTGCAGCTCAGACTGTTATGGGAGCAGCAAAACTTCAGATTGAAACAGACATGCACCCCGGCAGATTAAAAGATATGGTTACTTCTCCGGGTGGAACAGCAATAGCAGGTATTCATACCCTCGAACAAGGTGGTCTTAGAACTACTCTAATAAATGCAGTGGAATCAGCTACAATGAGATCGATAGAGCTTGGGAGGAAGAATGGAAAATAATAAGGCTAATAAGTTTGACAAAATATTAGACTCATCCATTAAAATTATTGGTCAGAAAGGTTTTCACGGTGCAAAGGTAAAAGATATTGCCAATGACGCAGGAGTAGCGGACGGGACAATATACAACTACTTTAACAATAAAGAAGATATACTTGTCACTATCTTTAAGGTAAAGCTTGAAGAGTATGTCAACATGGCTAAAGAAGAGATTGCAGGTATTGATAACCCCGAAGAAAAGCTTAAGACATTGTTAAAGTATCATTTTAAAGTTATGACTGAGACCCCTTATCTGGCTAATGTATTACAGATTGAGCTAAGGCAGCCTATTAAGGATTTGAGGATAAAAGTAAGGCGTCATCTAAAAAATTACTTTAGATTAATTGAGCAGGTTATTGAGGAAGGTATTCAAAAAGGTGTGTTTAATAAGAAATTAGATGTTTATCTTGCAAGAGAAATATATTTTGGGACATTGGATGAAATTGTTTCTACTTGGATATTTAAAGGTGGAGAATGGGACTTGCAGGAAACATCTGAAAAGTTATTCCCAATATTTTTGAAAGCTTTTAAGTAGTATGGAATTATACACAGTACTCTATCTTTTTATAATAATTTCATTGGGATATTTTATTGGAAATCTCAAAGTTAAAGGTTTTTACCTTGATATTTCGGCTATTTTAATAATAGCATTAATTGCCGGACATTTTGGAGTAAGTTTCCCTTCAGAGTTTAAATATCTTGGTCTTGCGTTTTTTATATATGCTGTTGGTTTGCAATCAGGGCCTGGATTTTTTGAAAATATAAAAAAGAATGGACTGGTACTAAATCTATATGCTTTTTGCCTTGTTACATCAATATTTTTGATAATTTTTATTATTGGCAAGATATTGAAATATGATAATAATGTTATAGCAGGTATATTTACAGGTATTATGTCGAGTGCTCCTGCCCTTGCAGCTACGGTAGAAATAAGTAATTCTCATGTTACTTCGGTAATATTTGGTATAGTCTACCCTTTTGGGACAATAGTTGCGGTGCTTTTGGTCAGAATGATTCCGATTTTATTAAAGTCTGATGCGGAAAAGGAAGTTGAAAGATACAGGCTAAGTAAAGAAAAGGATTATCCAAAAATTGTATCTAAAAACTTTAGAATCACTAATGAAAATTTTAATAATAAAATCATAAGAAAATCTCAGTTGGAAGATATGTCCAATGTCATAATTGAACGTATAGAAACGGAATTTGAAGCAGATGAAGTTGACCCTCAAATACATTTTGGTGATATTGTCAGAGTGACAGGAAGAAAAGAGCATGTGGATAATATGAATATTATCCTTGGAGAAGAGATAGACAGTTATGTTGATTTTCATGACAATATGAAAGTGTTAAGACTGTTAGTTTCAAATAAAAATATTGTTGGAAAAAAGATTAGTGAAATTAAAGAGTTGTTTGCAATGAGAGTTACGATTACAAAAGTAAGACGTTCAGGGATAGATTTTGATGCAAAACCTCAGACAACACTTTTATTAGGTGATAAGCTCTACATTACTGTTCCTCAAAAGTATGAAGAGCAGGTAACAAAGCTTATAGGTGATAATTTAATGGCTTTTCCTGCTGCAGATTTTTTGCCAATTTCCGTCGGGATAGTTATTGGGATTTTGGTAGGTTTTATCCCTTTGAGTTTGCCTTTTCTTGGCAAGTTTAAATTAAGTTTTATCGGTGGTATACTAATAACTTCTCTTATTTTGGGAAGGATTGGCAGGACCGGCCCTGTCGTTTGGCAACTTTCGCCACACTCTACAACATTGTTAAAAACCTTTGGGCAGCTTATATATATGGCGACCATCGGGACGAGTGCAGGTAAATATTTGGTGGAAGCCATAAAAACAAATGGATTAACACCAATATTTTTGGCGCTGTTTGCATTGATTGTTTCACTGACAGTCTTTACTTGCATTTTAAGATTTGTATTAAAAATGAATATGGTTGAAATTTTGGGGCTTATTTCAGGCGGGATGACTTCAACCCCCTCGCTGACAATGTCTTCTAATATTTTAAAGTCAGATTATCCTGCAGTGAGTTATGCTGCGGTGTACCCTTTTTCTCTTATTTTAACTATGTTGTTATCACAAATCCTTATAAAGCTTTGAGGTAAATTTTGGATATAGAAATATTTATGATTGCATTTGCAATGAGTATAGATGCTTTTAGCGTTTCATTTGGAGTGGGATGTAAGTATAACAGCTACAGGCATTACTTCAGACTTGCCTGGCATTTCGGACTTTTTCAGTTTTTTATGCCTCTGATAGGGGCATTCATCGGTAAAGAGCTCTATCAATTTTCCAATAGATTAAATATTATTGCAGCATTAATACTCTTTTTTATAGCTTATAATATGTTTAAAGAATCTATGAAGTCAACTGAAGAAAAGTGTTATATAAAAGACCCTACAAAAGGGTTTTCTCTTATAATCTTATCTGTTGCCACAAGCATGGATGCTTTGGGTGTAGGGATAGCACTTCCTCTTCTGAAAGGGAGTATATTTTTGAATGCGGGGATTATCGGTGTTGTTTGTCTAATTATGTCTTTGGCAGGTGTATATTTTGGCAGTAAAAGTAAAAACTTTTTTGGTGGCTTTGCCGAAAAAGTTGGTGCACTTGTGCTTGTAACAATCGGAATAAAATTTTTGGTGATATAAATGCTTAATATCGGCGAAATCAGTTATGCTAATGTGTTCCCCATCTTCAATATGTTAAAGAGGTATGAAGGGTTAAAATTTATCTCTGCATTCCCTTCTTTTTTAAACAGGGCTGTCAGGGAAGGTGGGGTCGATGTTACCCCATGCAGCAGTATCGAGTACGCAAGAAATAGTAATAACTACCTTATAATTCCAAATATTTCCATCAGCAGCAAAATTAAGGTAAAAAGTGTGTGTCTGTTTTCAAACTATGACATCGGTTATCTGAGCCATAAAAATATTTTTCTGACCTCTGAGTCGGGGACAAGCGTTGTGCTTTTGAAGATACTTTTTAAAAAATTTTACCAAATGAAGGCTAATTTTACAATTGATGAGAATAATGCCGATGCTTATCTGTATATCGGTGATAAAGCCCTTTTTCAATATTATAAAAAAGGGTTTAAGTATGTTTACGACTTGGGGGAGCAGTGGAATAATTTTACCGGACTTCCGTTTGTGTATGCTCTGTGGCTTGTTACAAAAGAGGCCGTCAATACCAAAAGGGATGAAATGATTGAGTTTAAGAAACTTTTATTAAAAATAAAAGAGGACAGCAAGCAAAATCTCTCTTCATTAATTGACCATTATTATTTTAAAGGGCTGACTTCATACCAGATTATAGATTATTGGGAAACAATAGATTACAGCCTGACAGATACCCATATTGCAGGATTAAAAGAATTTTACAGACTTGCTAACGAAATTGGTGAAATAAAGAGTGTGCCTGAGTTAAGTTTTTTCTTAGATTAATACTAATTTATTTTAATCATAATCTATTTTTCAGGTGTTTTCTCAATATAAACAGACATAGAGTTAAATGCAAAATCTATTCCGAGATTTTCTAATATTTCCATAATTTTCAAATTAACATCCTGTTTAATCTCAAGATATTTAGCCCAATCTGCGGTTGTTGCAAAGCAGTAGATAAAAATATCAAGGCTACTTGCCTGAAAATCTGTAAAATATACCATCAAAGGGTCTTTATGAATTTGCGGGTGTAATCGTAACATTTCATCTATCTCTTTGACTGCTTTTTCAAGTAAGTGTCTTGGTGTCGAATAAGTGACGCCGATATTAAAATTTATCCTTCTTCTGTCCCTCATTGACCAGTTTGTTATGGCAGTTGTCGCTACTACTGAGTTTGGGACGCTGACAAGAGCCTTTGCAAATGTCCTGATACGTGTGCTTCTAAAACCTATATCTTCCACTATACCTTCAATGTCATTAATGACTACCCAATCACCTATTTTAAAAGGTCTGTCTATTAAAATCATTATACTTCCAAAAAGATTAGCCAGCGTATCCTTTGCAGCCAAAGCAACGGCAACACCACCAATACCAAGCCCTGTAATGAGAGCTCCCACATTGTAGCCCCATTCTTGAACAATGAATATAACGCCAAAAATTATTATTGTTGTTTTAATAAATTTACTTATAAATGGAAGAAAACTTGATACAAGCTCAAAATCTCTATTTTTTAGGAATTTTTCAATAATTCTTTCTAACAGGGTTTCGCATCGATAAATCCCCCAAAATATTGCATATATAAATAATGAATTCATAATATGGTTTACAAGAGTTTTTGCGTTTGCTGGCAAGTAAAGAGTTGAAAAAGCAATGTAAAATCCAGCAATTACTACGGATAGTTTTAACGGTTGCTCCAAGGCATCTATCAGCTCATCGTCAGCGTCTGTCTTGGTTTTAGAAGCAATCTTTTTTAAGTGATTTAGAATAATTTTTGTAATAATTTGCTTAAAAAATAGTGCCAAAAATATTATCCCAAAAAATATGAGCAGCTGTTTTAGCTTTACATCCAGTATGGTATATTCGAGGAGTTCTTTTAAATCATTATAAAGTTCCATATTATTCCTTTTTAAAATCAATTTTTATTACTTTGCCTTTTGGACTTTGCTTTTTTGCACTTTTATTATCTGTAGTAATAGTTTTTTGGGATTCCTTACTTTTGCGTTCTATGTCAGGTACATTAAAGTTGAATACAAATGTAGGAGCTACCGGAGAGTCGAACACTGTCGTAATGGCAGATACAGGTATCACCAAACTTTCCCATTTTCCCGCAAATCTCATTTCTACATATATAACGTCTTCTTCAAACTCAAGGTTTTTATAAGATTGTGGCCCAAATACCAAAACAATACCTTCTTCATTCTCTTTGCCTATTAATCCTCTTTTACCTATAAAGAGCTCAGGATGCACCATTATATGGAGATACACTTTTTCAGAGGAATAAAGTATTTCTTTAAGTATATTTAATTTTGTGCTTGTATTCATGATATAATAGTAGCATATAATTATAAAATTTAAAAGTATGGTTTTATTTTAATATTTTATGCTATAATTTATTGGTTGAAAAGGAGGATTCTATGGGAAGATTAGATGTTTACGTTGATTTGTTGATTAAGTATGGGACTAAGCTTGCCATTGCAATTTTAATTATATTAGCCGGAAAGTTTATTGCCAACAAGGTAAAGAAAGTTAGCCGAAAGGCTATGGAGAGGGCAAAAGTTGATGAGATGGTTGGAAAATTTTTGGGCGACCTTATCTATTACGCACTTTTTATTATTTCCATTGTTGTAGCATTAAACACGCTTGGCATGAGGACTACATCTATTGCTGCAGTAATTGGTGCTGCTACTCTTGCAATCGGTTTGTCTTTGCAGAATAATCTTTCAAATTTGGGCTCAGGTGTAATGATTTTGATGACAAAGCCTTTTAAAGTTTCCGATACTGTTGAAATTGGCGGGATAACGGGTATGGTTGATAAAGTGTCAATTTTTAATACAAGACTTAAGACACCTGACAATAAAGTAGTTTACATGCCTAATGCAAAGATAACAGGGTCAGAAATAATAAACTATTCGGCTGAAGAAAATAGGCGACTTGATATAGTTGTGGGGATTGGGTATGAGGATGATATTAAGCTTGCCAAAGATATTTTGAAAAAGATTGCCGAAAGCGATGCAAGGGTGTTGAAAGAGCCCGCTATTTTTATAGGTGTCTTAAATCTTGGCGAAAGTGGTATTGATATTGGGCTTAGAGTGTGGGTGAATAATGGTGATTATTTCACTTTAAAATGCGATATTCTTGAAAAAATTAAGGAAGAATTTGATAAAAACGGTATTAGTATCCCATACCCTCAGATGGATATAAGCATTAAAAGAGTGGAAAATGCTTAAAAGTGAAATAAATTTTTCAGATTTTTTGGATACTGTAAAAGACATAAAAATACTTAATGAGTTAGGGGAAAAGCTCTTAAAAAGTATTGCAGACAGTGCCAACTATATTAACTTGACGGAAGGTGAGATACTTTTTAATAAGGCGGAAAGCTACCATAAGGGTATCTACCTTATAATTAATGGCGAAATAAGACTGATTGATGAAGCAGGAAAAATTCTGGAGATTTTGGGAAAAGGCGGCTTGGCTGGGCTTACCACATTTCTTGGAAAGTCAAGTTATGTGGTGACGGGGGTTTCAGTCGGTCAATCGACGCTATTATTTATACCCGAGATAACAATATATAAGTTAATAAATGAAAGTGAGGCTTTTAGTAAGTATTTTTATTCAGTAGTTAATGACAGGCTTCATCTTTTTCAAAATAAAGACAACAGTTTTTCAAAAAGTTTTACTTATAAGCCTGTGGGAAATTATATGACATTTCCTGTAATCACTGTTGAGAAAGATATACCGATTATTGAAGCAAGTAAAATTATGTCTTCAAATAAGGTAGGAAGTTTGATTGTCACGGATAATGAAAACGTATCTGGGATACTAACAGCTAAGTCTTTGGTACACAACTTTTTGCCAAATGCTGACAGATATGGTTTGAATGCCAAAATATGCGATTTTGTCGACAAAGATATTGTAAAGGTGCCCAAAGAATATCCTTTGGTGGAAGTTTTGGCAGAGATGCAGGCCAGAAATAAAGAATATGGTGTAATTGTCAAAAATGAAAAGCCTATAGGGATAATTTCAAATAAGGATATTCTTAAGATTTTGTATAATAGTATCAATATATACACCTCACATATTGAATCTTCTGAAAGTCTTGATGAGCTTAGAAACTCTTACCTTAATCTCTATAAGGTCGCTGATGAGCTGATAGAGTCAAGCAGAATGACCGCAGATGTCTTGCCGATAATATCATCAGTCCATCTGGCAATTCAAAAACAGGTACATAAAATTACCACCCAAGAATTTTATAAAAAGTCAGGAATAAATGTATGTGATATCAAGCACGCATTGATAATAATGGGGAGCGGTGCGAGAAAGGAGATGATGCTTGACCCTGACCAAGATAATGGATTTATTTTTGATGATGATATAACACAAACTGAGAAAAGTATCCTGAAGGATTTTGGTAAAAAACTTGTCGAGAATCTTGATTATGTCGGCTATAAGAAATGTCCTGGCAATGTTATGGTAACCAACCCTAATATGTCCAAGACATTGAGGGAGTGGAAAAAAAGCATAGCTGAAATTGTCAATGATCCTTCAAGCGGTGGTGGATTTTTAAGGTCTTCCATCGTGTTTGATATGGATACATTTTGCGGTCACGATAGTCTTGTCTGGGAGTTAAAAGAGTTTATTTTCGACATTATAGCAGAAAAGCCGATTTTTCTTATTCAGTTTTTAGAAAATGATACTAACTTTAAATCACCTGTATCATTGTTTGGAAAGTTTATAGTTGAAAAAGAAGGGGAAAATAAGGACAAGCTTAATCTAAAACCTTATGCTCTTTCTATAGTCGTTGATGTTACAAGGGCTTATACGCTTGCAAAGAAGCTGAGCAGCTTGAATACAATGGAAAGACTAAAGCATCTTGAAAGAAAGCATATACTTTCGGATGAGACTGTAGGGAAAGTGTCTAAGGCTTATGAAGTTGTAGTTGATATAGTACTTAGAAATCAAATAAAGTCGGCAAAGAAGGGTGAAAAAGTTAATAAATATATAAATCCTGAAAGTTTGTCCACTTACAACCAAAACAGGCTTAAAAATGCTTTAAACACAATAACAAAATATTTAAATAACAGCTTGAAATATTTTAAAGGGCACCCTTAACCACCGTCACCCGTTTTATTCAACGTTCACTATTAGTGTTAAGTATTAACTGTTAAGTGTTAAGCCTTTACAACCTTTATAACTCATATTAGCTTACACAATTTATCGCTTGTCCACAAAATCTCTGTTCACGATTCACTTTTCACCGTTTACAGTTTTATAACTGCATAGGGCGCAGCGATAAATAAGCTTATCTTGCAAATCTCATTGCCACTTTTAGAATAGGTGGATAGATAATAGCTGTCAGTATGGATGTCAAGATTGCTGCACTTGCCATTTCAACACTTAATATGTTTGTAGCTTTTCCTATCTCTGCAAATGCTACTAAAAGTGTTAACGGGAAAGAGGTGCTTAAAGGTATTGCAATTATACTTTTTAAGTTTATGTCAGCAAATACAAAAACAAGACTTGCCAGAAGTCTTACCACAAATATCCCTATGGAAAGAGAAACCGCATATATTATTGTTGTAATATTGGTAAGGCTGTTAATATCAAATGCCAGACCAACATAAATAAAAAAGATAGGTATCAAAAAACCGTTGCCAAACATTTCAAAACCTTCTCTTATATCTTCGTTGTCTTTTAAAATTGTTGCATAAAGCATTCCGCCAATAAAGCTTCCAATAATGATTTCAATGTTCAAATATGCGGCAAGGGCGACAAATACAAGCATATTTAAAAAGTTAGTACGCATTCCTGTCTCTGCAGAGTTGTCACTGCTGACAATTTTAAGCAGCGTGCTTGGATACCACCATGAGAAGAGTTTCAAGCTCTTTAACGCCAGATAGGCAAAAATACAGAAAAATAAAATTTCCGAAATATGGTAAACAGACTTAATGCTGAAGCCGTAACTGTAATATATTGTTGTTGCAGTTATGATTATAAGACTTATTATTTCTCCTACACTACCAATGATTAAGAGTGTCCTTCCGATATTTGTATTCAATGCATTACTTGCTGAAAGGATTGGGTATAAAAGCCCGATTGCCGACATAGATACCAAGAGGACCAAAGGTATTGGTAGGTTAAATAAGATGGCAGTGGCAAAAAGCACACCTATTACTATAAGGTAGTATAGCACATATATTAAAAAGTCTTTTTTCGGAGTCTTTTTCAAATCTTCTATGTCAAGCTCAAGCCCTGCTAAATACATAAGTACCAAAAAACCAAATTCAGATATAAATTTTATGATAGTAAATGCATGTTTATCAATGTTGATAAATGTGCCTATCAATATACCTAATAAAATTTCAATTACAGGTATTGGTAGACGGAGCTTTTTGCCAAGGTATGGGGATATAAAAGCGATGGCTGCCATTAAAAATAAAAGTAAAGCTTCATGTGCTGACATACTTAATCTACACTCTGAGGTATTAATATCGTTGAAAATGTTGTTTTTGTCGCGAGATGATATGCAACGGATGGTTTGAAAAACGAGCCTGGATTAAATCGCTCATAACCTATGACGAATAACAAACTATCTTCCTTTGATAAAAATCTTAAAGTTTCCCTAACGGGATTACCCTCAATTACTGTATAGTTAATGTTTATTTTGTATATAGATTTAAAATCATTAACTATTGTGTAAGATTCTTGCAAGAGCTCAGCATCCTCCTCATTTCGCAAAGCCTTTGGAAGTGTAGTGTATACCGCTTCTACTTCCACTTTAAATAATCTTGCAAGCTCCACTGCAATTTCAAGAATGTGTGTCATGTCAGGGCTATTAAGGCTTACCATTATTTTTGAAAAATCAGAGCCGTTTTTCATAAGAGCTGTAGGCTTTAATGTTTCTTTCAAGATTTGCTTTATTTTAAGTTTTTTCAAGAATGTAGATTTTCTTTGTATGAATACATTTATTCCATTATCAGGTCTGTTTAGATTTTCAAAAAAAGTTTGGGTGGAAATTATACCAAAATCTTTTGTTATTTCGTTTTTCTCAAATAGTGAAATAATCTTTTCTTCTCCGACAACAGTATCCACAGCAATTATTTCAAGCCGTTGCGACCTTATATGTTTAAATAGATGGACACTTCCTCCTAATGAGAGTAAATCTTTGTCAGAGAAGATATACAATGACATAATTTTACCATATTGAAGGGGGAATTGAGGGATACCTTTTAAGAATATATTTGCAAGGTTTTCCAAAACCTTAGGTTCACCAAATATAATAACTTTATCCCCTACCTCTATTTTAACATTGCCAGTGGGGATAACGATTTCATTATTTCTGTAGATAGCTGCTACATGCCAGTTTGAAGGCTTAATATTTTTTAATTTTCTATCTGTCAGGTGAGATTTTGATAAGACATTCATTTCAATCAGCTCACCTTTTCTTATACCTATATCGATAGCTTTCGAATAATTTTTATTGAGTTTATTTATTACAAGGTTAATTGACATCTCAAGGGGGTTTATTAGTGTGACACCAAATTCAGCAAATTTATCTTCAATATCCCCTGAATATGAAATAACCAAAATTGGAAGGTCAAGTTTAAAGGTTTTTCTGATAAAAAAACAAATTTCAAGACTTACATCGGCATCTTTGAAGGCAGTTATGATGTGCTGAACATTATCCAGGTCTATTTTTTTCCATACCAAAACACTGCTTGCATCACCAACAATTGTTTTAACATGTGGATATTGAGATTCAATTTTGGCAGCTTTTTCTTTGTCCAATTCAATGGCAATTACTTCTCTATCTTTTATGTTAGCTATAAGTTGCTCTTCAAAATAACCTATTCCACAAATTATTATCATATACTTTCCCTTGTTTACTATTAAGAATTATTTTGTTAATAATATAGCACTCAATTAAAGAGGTGTAAAATGAAATCTTTCAGAAAAGAATTATGGTTTAATACAAAAGAAAGGGTCGAATTTATAAATATTACATCTGAGGTGCAGCAGGCTGTAAACGAAAGTGGGATAAAAGAAGGACTTTGCCTTGTTAATGCAATGCATATAACTGCTTCAGTGTTTATAAATGACCACGAATCAGGTTTGCACAGTGACTATAAAAGGTGGCTTGAGGAGCTTGCTCCGCACGAGCCGCTAAGTCTTTACAAACATAACTTAACCGGGGAAGATAATGGGGATGCTCACCTTAAAAGGCAGATTATGGGAAGGGAAGTAGTTGTAGCCGTTACAAACGGTAGGCTTGATTTTGGACCCTGGGAGCAGATATTTTACGGGGAATTTGATGGAAGAAGACGTAAAAGAGTACTTATTAAAATAATCGGAGAATAAATTTATGATTTTGCATGTTACACATAACGATCTTGATGGTGCCGGATGTGGCGTATTGATAAAAAAGTATCTTGATGTGGCTGATACGGTTTACCTCAATTATGATGAAATAGATAATTACCTTATTAAAAATTACAATAACTTCAATAAAATTATAATTACAGACCTTTCACCTACCATTGAAACTGCTAAGTTTTTGACAAACTATGTCGAATTATTCTTTATAGATCATCATAAAACTTCAGAAGGACTTAGCAAGTTAATAGATTCTTATCATGATATATCAAAATCGGCTACTTTATTGACGCTTATGTGGCTTAAAGAGATTGGCTGTGATGTGGAAGATTACAGAGAGTTTGCAGAGTGTGTTAATGATTATGATATGTGGCACTTAAAACGGGAAGATAGTTTAACAATGAATATGTATTTTTCTTTAGTGGGGATAGATAGATTTGTAAAAAGGTTTTTGGAAAATCCTTCCACGAAATTTGACAAGTATGAAAAGATGCTGCTTGAGATTGAAGAGGAGTCAAAGAGTAAATATCTTGATAATGCATTAAAAAATCTTACATTTTTCGAGGATGTTGAAGGGAGAAAATTTGCGGTAATTTTTGCGGAAAGGTATAATTCTGAGCTTGGTCATCACATAATAAATAATACTGAAGCTCAGTATGCGGTAATTATCAATGCTCAGAAAAAGAAGATTTCTCTACGCTCCCAAAATGATATAGATGTAAGTAAAATTGCCGTTAATAATGGCGGTGGTGGACATAAAAATGCTGCTGGATTTTCTACGGACTTCGATTTTTGCTTAAAAACTTTTCTAACTAATTGTGGGGTGCTGCCTTGAATGCGGAATTTATAAAATCGGCTCTTTTGCCAAAAGATTATCCGGCTCATGATTTAAGTGAAGTCGCTTTTTTGGGCAGGAGTAATGTGGGTAAATCCAGTGTAATAAATGTGTTGCTTGGTAGAAAAAGTCTTGTCAAAGTAGGTAAAACACCGGGGAAGACAAGACTCATAAACTTTTTTAATATTGACAATAAGATGGTTTTTGTAGACTTGCCGGGATACGGATACGCTAAAGTATCAAAGAAAGAGAAAGAGAGCTGGTCTAAAAATATTTATGCTTATATCTCTTCGAGAAATCAGCTTAAATTATGCGTTTTGATACTTGATATCAGGCGGGTGCCGACGGAAGATGATATTAGTGTTATTAATATGCTTTATGAACTTGACCGTGACGTCTTGTTTATTTTGAACAAGTCTGACAAACTATCTGGAAATGAAATAGCTAAGCAGGCGAAGGTGATTTCCGATAAATTGGGTTTAATTAAGGAAAATTTTGTAATATTTTCAGCTACAAAGAAAAGGGGTACTGATGAGGCTTGGGAAAAGATTAACAAAACGTTATATTAAATACATCTTTGCTGTTTTTTTTATAATTTATGTTTCTATTACAAACATTTATGCAAGACCTGAGGCATATGACGCCAAGGTTACATTTCTGCCTAACAGATATCTTTTGGATTCTATGATAAAAGATGTTACGGATGCTCAAAAAAATATTTTTATAGCTATTTATATGTTTAAGACGACTGATGATAGGCATCAAATGAGCACCCTTTTGGAGGAAGCATTGATTAGTGCTTTGAAAAAAGGTGTAAAGGTCTTTGTCGTTATGGATTTAGGGAAAGGGAATGACATTACTACCGATATTAACAAAGAAACTGCCGAAGAACTGTTAAAAGCGGGCGCAACGGTTGTGTTTGATTCAAAAGATGTGCGTACACATGCAAAGCTAATGGTTATCGATGAAAAGATAACTTATGTTGGTAGTCACAATTATACTGACAGTGCGTTTAAATATAATAATGAAACTACTGTGAGAATAGTTTCCGAAGGGTTAGCAAGTGATGCAGTAAAATATATCAAAAGGTTGGTTAGGTAGATGGTTTTAGGGACGATTGTTAATGCTGCTGCAGTAACTGTGGGGACAGTTATAGGGCTTTTTTTTGGTAAAAGAATAAAAGGTGAGCTAAAAGAGTCAGTCTTAAAAGCTTTGGGGCTTGCTGTAATTGTTTTAGGGGCGAAGATGGCTTTTGAGGAGCATGATTTTTTAGCTGCATTAATTTCTTTGGTAGTTGGCACTATAATTGGTGAAATTATTGATATCGAGGATAAACTCGATAAAGTTGGCTCATATATTCAAAATAAGACGAGAAGCACTTCAAATACATTTGTGCTTGGGTTTGTTACTGCAAGCGTGTTGTTTTGTGTGGGCTCAATGACAATAATCGGTGCGATAAAAGACGGTTTAAACAATGACCCTTCCGTTTTGTATGTTAAAAGCATGTTGGATGGTGTTTCTTCGGTTATATTGACATCCACTCTTGGGATAGGTGTATTGTTTTCTGCAATAGTAATTTTAATTTATCAGGGCGGGCTAAGTCTTCTTGCCTCAAGTGCAGTGTTTTTGCTGGAAAATGAAATTTATGTAAACGGTATATCCGTTGTGGGCGGGATTATCATTGTTGGGATTGGGCTTAATATGCTTAATATTGTCAAAATAAAAACGGCAAACATGCTGCCTGCACTTTTTATAATCCCTTTATATGACTTTATAAAAATAACATATTTTTGAGGTGATAGATGTTTTCAAAGGAGATTGAACTAAGGTTTTCCGATATGGATATGTATGGGCATTTAAATCATGCCAAATATTTTACATTGATGGAAGCGGCAAGGACAGAGCTATTTTTGGATGACTTTTTAAAACTGAAAGAGGATAATATCTTTTTGTTAATAACTGATGTAGAGTGTTCATACAAGCGTCCCGTGTCTTTGGGTGATAAGTTAATAATAGACATGGAATTTTATCAGATTTCAAGGACACGGTTTGAAGGGAAATATATTTTGCACAATGGAAGCGGTCTTGTATATGCCGAGGCAAAAACTACTCTTGCATGTTTTGATGCAAGTAAAGGGAAAAGCTGTGAAGTGCCACAAATGCTTAAAGAAAAGTTTGAGGAAGTGAATAAATGAGTGATACTAAAAGCATTAAAATAGACAAAGTAAAAACACTGGCAGAGAAGTATTTCAATGAGGGGTACTACTGCTCGGAGGCAGTTTTAAAAGCTTTTGAAGATGTAACAGGAATATTTTTTTCCGATGATTTTAAAAGGTCTATGACCATTTTGGGTGAGGGGATTGGTGCTTCAGGTTGCGTATGCGGTGCAGTATCATCTTCCGTAATGATAGCGGGGAGTCTGACCGGAAGAAAAAGTCCCAATGAGGACAAAAGACTTTCCCAAAAGTTAGGGAAGATTTTTATGGAGCGGTTTAAAGAAAAGTTTAAAACTACCTGTTGCAAGTCTTTGACAAAAAGGAGCGAGTTGATTTTTGGTATTGGTAAATACAAGCATTGTCCGCAAATTTCGAGCTTTTGTGCACAGCTTCTTATTGACATATTGATTGATGAAAATCTAATAGACTAATTAAAATATCCTCTTAAAAAGTATGCAATCTAATCATCTGTGGTTAAAAAAATAATGTGCTACGAAAGAACATTGAAGGGTACAAGATTTGTGAATAGTGAAAAGTGAATTGTGAACAGTGAGTCTTGGACAAAAAATAAATTGTGTAAGTTAATATGAGTTGAAAAGGTTATAAAAGTTGTAAAGGTTTTAGAGGCTAAAACTTAACACTTAATACTTAATACTTAGAACCTTGAACATTTTTAGCATTGAATTATAGAGATACAAAAAATATCGCTGAGGTAACAAAATTATTGCCTTTTTAGCCAAATAGTTATAAAGTATTTGCAACTGAGTTGCAGGAGCAATGGTATGAAAAAGTGGTTTTTATGCGTAATTATACTTTTATTCAGTCACTTATCTTATTCTGCGGATATTATTTTTGTAAGTATTTCACCTGTAAAATATATTGCAGATAATATTGTGGGGGGGAAATATCAGGTAAAAGCGCTTGTCCCGGAAAATTTTAACCCTCATCTTTTTGAGCCAAGGCCTAAGGAGATGAGAGAGCTGTCAAAGGCAAAATATTATTTTTCAATAGGGGATACATTTGATCATGTATGGCTTGAAAAATTATATTCGGTAAATAAGGGGGTAAAAGTAGTTTATATAGATAAGGATATTACAAAACAGAGGCTTGAAAAGCACAGTCATGATGAAAAGCATGAAAATGAGGGAGATAACAATTTTTATGATCCTCATATTTGGCTAAGTCCTAATAATGTTAAAATTATGGCAAAAAATATTTTAGATTTTATGGCTGAAGCAGACAAAGATAACCTTCCACTTTATGAATCTAATTATCAAAAACTTGTAAAGAGTATGGACGAGCTTGTGATAAATTTCAAAAAAACTTTTGACAGGTGTGAAAGTAAAAATATCCTTGTTTTTCACCCTTCTTGGGGATATTTTGCAAAAGATTTCGGATTGAAGCAAGTGGCAATTGAGGCTGAAGGGATTGAGCCTTCAATGAGTCATATAAGAGAAATTGTTGATTTTGCCAGAAAAGAGGATGTAAAATTCCTCTTTGTCCAGCCGCAAATTGACAGTAGAATTACAAATACGCTTGCAAAGCAGCTTAATATTGAAATAATAAAAGTTAATCCTTTAAGTTACAACTATATTGGCGAACTTGAATTGATTAAAAATGCTTTTGAAAAAAAGTGTAAGGGGGAAAATGAGTAACTATATTGTAAATGTAGAAAATGTGTATTTTGCATACAATGGCTCATATGCACTTGAAAATGTAAACTTAAACGTTAGGGAAAAAGATTTTTTAATGGTGGTTGGGCCTAATGGCGGTGGGAAAACTACCCTTGTCAAACTTTTGTTAGGTATTTTAAAACCTACAAAGGGTGAAATAAAGATATTTGGTGAGTCACCTTCAAGCGTGCTTGACAGGATTGGATATGTGCCCCAAAAGACAAATAACAAAAATGAAATCCCGTTAAGCGTCTTGGAATGTACACTCCTTGGTTTGCAGAGTAGATTTTTTAGATTTGGTTATTCAAAAAGTGAAACAAAAAAGGCTGAAGATGTGCTTGAGCAGCTTGAGATGTTAGAGCTTAAGGATAAAAAAATGACCGAGCTGTCTGGCGGGCAAGTGCAGCGGGTTTACCTTGCAAGAGCACTTATCTCTAACCCTGAGCTGCTGATTTTAGATGAGCCTACTTCAAATATTGACCCCTATGGAAGCTTTTGTTTTTTTAGCCTTTTGGAAAAGATAAATGCCGATAAGACTATAATTATGGTGACTCATAATCTGAATTTGCTTGCTACCAAAATTAATAGTGTGGCATGCGTTAACAGATATCTGCTTTACAATGACAAGCCTGAGCTTACAAAAGAGATGATGGAAATAATGTATGGTATTCATGATGAGCATACATGCTCAATTGGTGCTTATGTCAGCGAAGAGATAGACCACCTTACAAAGTGTGAGCATAGGGATAAGTGTATGAATACTTTTAACAGCGTTAAATAGGTTTGGTATTGGGAGCAAAAATTGGAAATATTTCAGTATGACTTTTTTTTAAATGCCATATATACCGTTTTGTTGGCAAGTATAGTTTGCGGGATTGCCGGTGCATTGATTGTTGTCAATCAAATGGTATTTCTCACTGGTGCCGTTGCTCATGCCGCTTATGGCGGGGTAGGGCTTGCATTTTTTTTCGGTTTGCCTGTTTTGCCTACTACTTTGGTCTTTTCACTGTTAAGCTCATCCGCGTTAGGGGTGTATACTGCCAATAAAACTTATAGGGTAGATAGCATTATAGGTATTTTTTGGGCACTTGGAATGGCGCTTGGGATTATTCTTATCGACTTTACGCCCGGCTACAAGGCTGATTTGATGAGTTATCTTTTTGGCAGTCTGATTGCAGTTTCACAAAGTGATATCAATATGATTTTTATTCTTGATGTGATTGCAATCTTATTTTTAGTAGCTTTTTATCAAAAACTTGTTCTTTTTTCTTTTGATAAGGAGTTTGCGTATGTAAAAGGGATAAATATAAGTGCTATTCATACGCTTATAATTGTGTTGGCGTCAATTTCTATAGTAATTTTAATTAAAGTTGTGGGTTTAATTTTAGTGATTGCACTTCTTACTATACCTCAACATTTGTCTGAAAATAAGTCAAACAATCTTTTTCAAATGATTATTATGTCTACCGGTTATACATTATTATTTGGACTTATCGGACTTTTATTTTCCTATTATTTTAATACTACTTCCGGCGCATCTATAATATTAGTGGCATCAGTCTGGTTTATAATTGAAAAAATTTTAACGGTTTTGAAAAATGTTTGGTATAAAAAAACTGCTAACTGACAAGAAGATAAGGGTAACTAAAAATAAAATTAAATTGCTTGGGTATTTGATTAATAAAAATTGTCCCGTGACTGCGGTTGAAATAATTGGTAATTTTTCCAAAGAGAGCAGCTTAAACAAATCGACTGTTTATAGAATAATGGATGAACTTTGCGAAAAAGGGTTAATTTTTAAATTTTTGAGTGAAAATGGCGAGTATATGTACTGTTTTGGTAAAGGGGAAGGGAAAAGCCATGTTCATTTGGTGTGTGACAAATGTGGAGATTATTATTGCAAAAATATAAATCTTGATAAAATATTGAATAATTTTGATGATTTTCAGACTCTATCTGTAAATGCAACATTTCATGGCATTTGTAGCAGATGTAAAAAATAAGTATTATTATTTATTGTGTATTATTTTGTTAATAAATATCAGTAGAAATTGATTTGTTTATGCTAACTTATTCATAAATATATATAAATATTATACTTTGTAGTTCTTTACAATTTATCCACATAGGATATTTAATATTCTATGAGACATAGCGGATGTGATTAAATTTTAATCAATTACCGTTTTTTTACATTCCCCCTTTCAAAAAATCTTTTCATGTCTAAATTGAGATAAAACTCTTTAATTGTGTTAAAATAGTTAAAAAAATTTTGGGGGCCAAATGGAAAAATATATTGTTATGATTGAAAGACTATTTGAATATTATGGAAAGTATCTTCACGGCAAGGAAAAAGGGATTAAGCTTGCACTTTTGGCATTTATAAGCAGAGGGCATATTCTCATTGAAGATAGTCCAGGGCTTGGAAAAACAACTCTTGCAATAGCAATAGCTAAGTCGATGGGTGTCGATTTTGGCAGGGTTCAGTGCACCAATGACTTATTGCCCACAGATGTCACGGGGCTTAATATATTTAACAAAGAAAAAGGGGAATTTGAGTTTAAAGAGGGGCCTGTTTTTAACAATATTTTACTTGTAGATGAGATAAATAGAGCTACCCCAAAAACACAAAGTGCACTTCTTGAAGCTATGGGGGAAAAGCAGGTGACGGTGGAAGGTAAAACATACAAACTTAATCAGCCTTTCTTCGTAATCGCAACACAAAACTCAGCGGAGTCTTATGGCGCTTTCCCCCTTCCTGAGTCCCAGCTTGATAGATTTTTAATGAAGATAAATCTTGGCTACCCGTCTAAGGAAGAAGAGTTTGAAATATTAAAAGGTGGAAGCTCACGGGGAAAAATTTACGAGTCAAAGCCTGCCATAAGTAAAAATGATGCTTTGGAATTAATCCGTTTTGTAAGAGAGGGGGTAAAAATAGATGATTCAATACTTGAATATCTTATTGAAATAGTTAATAAAACGAGAAATCACAGTAAAATATCCACAGGGCTTTCTACCAGAGCAGCGCTATCTTTGGTAAATGTGGCTAAAGCTTCAGCAATAATTAACAAAAGGGATTATGTAATCCCTGAGGATGTACTTGATTATTATACTTACACCATGCCTCACAGAATAATATTCAAAGGTATGTTTTCCGGCAGTGAAAAGATAGAGATTTTAGAGGATATAATTAAGTCAGTAAAACTGCCTTATTAGGGGGAAGATTGTCTCCGATTAAATTTACAAAAGCCGGATGGCTGTATATTATACTCACAATAATGATGGGGTTTTCTGCTATCAACACAAATAATAACCTTGTCTTTATTACAGTATCTTTGATGCTTGCGGTGATGGGGATATCGGGCTTTTTTGGTAAATCAAATATTGAAAATCTCTCATTTGAATTTTCATTTGAAGAGGAGATTTATGCATCACGAAAAACAAAGATTAAAGTCAACGTTATAAATAATAAATCGGCGATATTTTCCGCTCTTCTCAATATTAACATTTTAGATGATGAAGAAAAGGTCATTTTTCTAAAACCAAAACAATCGGCATCTATATATTTTACTAAGACTTTTACCGAAAGAGGGTTTGTGAAGATAGATAAAGTCATTGTCACATCTATTTATCCGTTTAATTTTTTTATCAGAGCAAAAGTATATGCAGTAAATGAAGAATTAGTGATATTTCCAAGACTAATTGACAATTCTTTTATTCCTAATTCATCTGAAGATGGTGATATGGTTAACGATTTTCCAGTGCTACCTGTAATACATGGTCAAGAAGAGCTTAGCAATATTAGAAGCTATAATAACGACCCGATGAGTAAAATATTCTGGAAACACTACGCAAAAAACGAAAATCTTTATACCAAAGAATTTACTTCAGAAAAGATGAGCTATATGTATCTCATCTTTGAAGATTTAATTAAGGATTATGCTTTAGAAAAAGGGATAAGTATTGCGACAACAATTATTTATGAAGCAAGTATAAAAAAGCAACCGTTGCTGTTTCAGGTTGGCAATAAGGAATTTAATATCGGCAATATATACGAAAAAAGGGAAGTCTTAAAAAGGCTGGCGATATATGGTAAAGATTAGAGATTTCGTAAATTACCTTATAAGTTTTTTGGTAATTCTCGCACTTTTTAGTGTAGTAAAGTATGTAAATGTCATATATTCTGCTGCCTTAGTTTTTGTCCTCTTAATATTTTTGCTTAATGAAAAATTTAAATTTCTAAAATTAAACAGAAAATTGCTTACCGCTTTTGCCTTTTTATTTTCAGGGCTTACTCTTGTTAACACAAATGTAAATACACTTTTGTTATCACTTTGCCACATTATCATAATATTTATCTGTATTAAGCTACTTGAGGAAAAGGGTTATAGAGATTATATGCAGTTGATTATATTGACCATTTTTCTGACAACTGCTTCCGGGCTTTTTAGTCTAAGTATGATTTATTTGGTATATATTGTAGTTTCAGTATTTGTTGCCAATATTGCGGCAATTTTTATCACTTTTGTTAATTTTAAGGGTGATATTGAGCTTGAAAGCAAAAGTTTTAAACAATTGCTTTTTAAAGGCTCCGGGATAGTGCTATTTGCAGTCCCTCTGGCTGCAGTTATTTTTATTGTGCTGCCGAGAACAGATTACCCGCTTTTTAGCTCTATAGGGTATTCAAATATTTCAAAGTCAGGCTTTAGCAGTGAAATAGGGCTTGGAGATGTTAATTCAATTCAGGAAGATAACAGCATTGCTTTTAGAGCAGTGATGAAGAAGGTAAACAGGCCTCTTTATTTTAGGGGGGTTGTTTTTGATGTTTTTGAGGAAAATAGATGGAAATCTTCCGTTTCAAAGAGGGTAAGCAGACCAAAAAGATTACAGGGTGAAAGGGTAGAATATGAGATTTATTTAGAGCCTCATTTTGAAAATTTTCTCATAACCCTTGATTATCCATTACAAGTAGATGCTGGCAAAAGTGGAATATTTTTTACAGATAAGCTTGAGGTAAAAGATAAAAAATTGATTAATAAAAAGATTAAATACAAAGGGGTATCTTATTTAGTAGATAAATTCAAAGATGAGATAGAAGTGAAGTTTTACACAGATGTTTCAAATGTGACGGAAAAAGTTTTAAAATTTGCTGAAAGTTTTAAAAGGGAAAACAATATTGAAACAGCAAATGCAATTATAAATTATCTGAAGTCTAATATATCTTATTCACTGCAAGATTTACCAACAGGGGAAAACTCCATAGAAGATTTTTTATTCAACGTAAAAAAAGGTAATTGTGAATTTTTCGCTTCAAGTATGGCCGTGTTATTAAGAGCTAATAATATTCCGGCAAGGCTTGTAGGCGGGTTTAAGGGGGGCTACTACAATGAAAACGGTGGATATTATGCAGTTGCTAATAAAAACGCTCATGTGTGGGTAGAGGCATATCTTGAAGGATATTGGGTAAGGTTTGACCCCACTCCGGCAGCTATTGAGCAATTTACAAATAAAAACATATTACCTTTGAGCTTAAAAATTAGGCTATATTTTGACTATATTTCGTATTACTGGACTAAGTTTGTAATAAATTACGATTTTCAAAAACAGATTAGCTTATTTAAAAATGTTTCATCTTCTTTTAAGAAGATGAATATTAATGTATCTAAGAAAGTCTTCATTATTACAGCTTTTGCTATAACAATTATAGTTATAAGTTTTTATTTTGTATCTTATAAACGAAAAAGACAGAAAACTAACTATTATTTAAATAAATTTTATAAGATATTAAAAAATCATGGGGTAGAGGCAGACCAAAACCTAAGCTTATTACAAAATATAAGAAAAATAGAGAATGACGACTTAAGAAATAAGGCAAATCTGTTTGTAGAGGAATTTTACAGGATGAAGTATCGTAATAAGCATGTAAATTATAAAAAACTAAATATGTTTTTAAAAGAGATTAAGAAATTTAAGTGACTATTTCGCATAAATATCAATAGTTAAAAAAGGGGCTAAATGCCCCTTTTCTTAACTTTTTACTATTTTTTTATACCATTTTGGGTGTTTTTCTTTGATATGTTCCAAGTCAGCTTCACCTGTCCTAAAAATTGCTTTTAAGCCACATCTGTTAATTGGATGAGTCCCAATATACATGTGAATAATTAGAAAAAATATTATAAGTATAAAAAATGTACCGTGCAGGCTTTTCGCCCATTGTAAAGCCTCTAAGGTGTAAGAATCTCTAAATGTCAGCATTAGCCCTGTGATAGTCATAACTACCATTGAAAATATTATAAACCATGCGAATAGTTTTTGTCCCATGTTGTATTTTCCTATCTCAGGGTGCTCAAATTTTATATATGTTTTATACAAATCTGAAAATCCCTGGAAAAATGCTTTAATACCCCATTTTTCAGGCCATATTTGCCATGAACTTATATCCTTGAGCATAACAATTACAAACGGTATTGTTGTAAGTAGGAAAAATAATGCCGTTACCCTATGGAATATTCTTGCAACCTGAATACCAATACTTAGTATTTCTGCGGAAGTATTGGCACCGGCAAACAAGCTAACAGGTATGCCAAATATGTAAGCTAAAATGCTAAACTTGTTTGATAAGATCGGCAAGCCCGTAATTATGAAAAATAACATAAAATGAATGATATGTTTGTGATACCAAATAATTATTTGGTTGAATACTTCTATTTTTTGATTGGTATTATGAGTCATATTACTCCTCCTTGTGCTCTTTTTCTGCAACTACTTCTTTTCTTTTTGCCAGCCAATATATAAAATGTCCGGCTGTTGCAGCTAATGCGCCACCAATTAAAAATGGTGCACTTGCTTTGGCAAAGTTTCTAAGTGCTATTGCGTTGCTGCGAGGATTTTCAGGTAATTTGTACAAATTCATCTCTTTTTTGGGGATAATAGTTACCCAGCCTAATTTCCCTACATAATTGTTAATTTTATCAAGACCATAAGCAACAAATTCTTCATTGTAGGTATCTTTGTAAATTGCAATCCTTTTAGCTATCTCTTGCTCTACTTCTTGAATTGTTCCAGAAAATAGCGCTCCAGTAGGACAACCTTCCACACAAGCCTGCTTTAAACCGTTTTCGATGCGGTCGTAACACAAGATACATTTTGAGGTTTTGTTGGTCTCTTTGCTATACTTAGGCACATTATAAGGACAAGCATCTATACACGAACGACAACCGACACACACATCTTCATGAATTACAACTGCGCCACTTTTTCTTTGCTCTATTGCTCCTGCAGGGCAAATTTGCTTACAAGGAGCGTTTTCACAATGATTGCAATGATGAAATTTTGTTATTTTTTGTGCTTCAGGGTATTTTCCATATTCATAAGTTAAAGGGGTAAGGTAAAATTTACTTTCTTTTGGCTCATTTACTGATGCTTCGTACTTATACCCTTTATCTCTGAATTGCCTTGTACTATTTTCTATAGCACAATTTGTCATACAAGCATAGCACCTGATACATGACATTGAGTCATAGCAAATTATATTTTTACTCATTTTGCCCTCCTGATTTTAACAATAAAGTCTTGAGCCAGTTGCCCGCCATCAAGTGCGGCAAAGGTAAAGTTTCCTATATGATTAGGATTAAATCCATATTTTGGCGCATTGGTTAAAAAGTTTGTAAGATTGTTATAATATCCAGCACCTACTCCATAATATGAAAATAAGGCGTCAGGGTGTACATATTCTACAAGTTTTATTTTGGTTTTAGTAACAAGATGGGGCTTTTGAATATTAAAAACTTCAACAATATCCCCATCTTTAAGCCCAATTTTTTCCCCTTTTGATTTGTTGATATATATTGCATCCCAATCTACCATGCCACCAAGGAAGTTTAAAATAGGGTTATCTTTTGTTTGTGCGCCTGTAAATGAGCTTAATGGGTTAAAGCCTGTTACCGGTATAAACTCATCTTTGTCTAATGTTTCTTTTTCTGTTTTCCAGTATGGGGGCTGATATTTAAAGCCAGGGTCTAATATACTTGCCAACTTTTCATTTGCCGCTTTTAGTTCAAAATGTTTTTCCAAAAAGAAAGTACTGTATATTTCGATTTTTTTAGACTTTGTTTTTGCCTTTACCCCGTATTTTATAT
This sequence comes from Deferrivibrio essentukiensis, assembly GCF_020480685.1. Lineage (NCBI taxonomy): Bacteria > Pseudomonadati > Deferribacterota > Deferribacteres > Deferribacterales > Deferrivibrionaceae > Deferrivibrio > Deferrivibrio essentukiensis. The sequence goes on along the minus strand of NZ_JAJAFU010000016.1, from coordinate 17,770 downwards.
TTCCAGTCCATACCCCTTTTTCAAATAGTGAGTCTGGCGAAAATGTTTGTAGCTCATCTTCTGATAATCCTTCTACTTTGGAAAGTTGCTTATCTAAAATAGCATTAATCCCTTTTTCGTTGTAATGACTAAAGTATGTATTATATGTTTCTGAGTCCAAAACTCTTTTTGCAAGCTCATTAACTATCCAGTAACCCTCTTTTGCACCAAAAAGAGGCTCAACAGCCTTTTTGTGGACAGCAATGGTAGGGTAAGGTGCTTTAAATTTTGTACGAATGGCTTCATCCCTTTCCAAAAACATTGCATCAGGAATTATTATATCAGCATAAAGTACTGTTTCATTGAAATAGGGGGAAATAGCGACTATTGTTTCAAGCTTTTCCAATGCTTGAATAATTTCTTCACTACCTGTAGAGCCGCCAATTATATTCTGACCCCAAAACACTGCCACTTTGCACTTGTATGGTTTTTCTTCAAGGAGTGACTTTATAAAAAATCTTCTGTAATCTTTAGTATTTATTAACGAGTATTCACTGAATTTTCGGTAATAGTGTGAGATAGGCTTTTGTTCCGGTTTAGGTGCTTTTATAAAGCTGCCAGTCTTTACACCTCTTTGAATAATCATCCCCCCTTTTGTGCCTATACTTCCTAATAGAGTGTTTATAATCAGAATTACCCTTTTCTCTTCCATTGAATTATCATATCTTGTAGACCTGTATCCTCTTTCTATAAACACTTGAGGTGCATTGTTAATTAGATTTTCTGCGACATTTTTAATTTTATTGGCAGGCACACTTGTAACTTTTTCCGCCCATTCAGGTGTAAATTGCTTTGAGGAGTTTATTAATGCAGTCAAAGCAGTAGTAACTTTAACTCCATTATATTCGAATTCTCCCGTCAATGAAGGGTTTGATGCATCTTTAGAAAGCTTAAATTGTTTATCGTCTTCGTCATATACAAGAAAATCTATATGTTTGTCATCTATGTTTTCAAAATGGACAGGTTTCCCTTCGCTGTCTATAAGCATAGGTGCGTTTGTATGCTTTTTAAGATATTCTTTGTTAAATTTTCCGGAGGTCAAAATTGTGTTTGCTATAGCAAGTAAAAGGGCTAAATCTGTACCGGGGCTTATCGGTAGCCATTCGGTAAGACTTTCCCCTGCCTCTGATGGCTTTCTTGGATCAATAACTGTAACTTTTAAACCATTTCTTCTACCTTTTCCATACATAATTCCCCAAGGGAAAGTTACAAGTCCGCCACCTGGATTTCTGCCGATAAGAATCCCGTATTTAGCATTTTCATAATCAGGACTTAATGCGCCCGTTCCGCCCCCAGGTACACCTTTATCTTCCTTACCACCCATAATTGAACCATAGCTTACAATTAATGAGTTGCCAAAACAGGTATCCCCGTATCCTACAATATTTGGGGTGCCGTAAATAGTAAAAAATTCTTTATCCATTCCTGGTGCACTATTAAATCTTGGTAAAAAAGCAACCAGGTGCTCTTCACCGTTATTTTTTAAGTTGATAAGTTTATCTGAAATAATTTTTAAAGCATCATCCCAAGAAATCGGTTTGAACTTTCCTTCTCCCCTTTTACCTACTCTGATTAAAGGCTGTTTAATCCTGTTTGGGTTGTACAACGCAGCTGTTGCTGCCCTCCCTCTGGCACAAATACCTGAATGTGGTGTGTTTTTATTTGACTCTATTCTTATTACTCTCGAGTCTCTAACTACTGCTATCATTGGGCAGAATTGGGCACACATCCTACACAAAACAGGTACTTTTTTTTCTACACCAAAATCCAAAGGTGTAACCTTTGCGTGCGACTCTTTTAGAGAAAGTAAACTTCCTGACAGTGCAGCCCCTGCACTTAGCTTTAAGAAGTTCCTCCTGTTTAAACAAGGCATACTAACCTCCTAATAAAAAATTATGTTAATGTTGCCGGTAACTATTTATAAAACAAAAAAAAACAAATGCAATATTTGTTTAGACTTAATATAAAAGAGAACTAGGTTTTAAATTAATGCTTGCCTGTATTTTACTGTAGTTTAAATAAAATTAAACAACACATCTCATATCTATTATATATAATTTTTTTAAAATTTTATTTTTTATAATGTTTTTTATATTTTTAAAATACTTTATTATCAACATGTTATGCAAATATTTATATATTATAATTTATGAATAATATATAGGTTTCGAGCAAAAGTTTAAGTTTAATGCATATTATTTGTTGAGAGAGATAGTTTTTGCAATAGAGGACGCAGAGGTTAGAATTTAGTATTAAGTATTATGTTTTAGTCTCTAAAACCTTTACACCTTTTATAACCTTTACACCTTCATACCCTTTACAACCTTTACACCTCATATTAACTTACACAATTTATTTTTTGTCCAAGACTCACAGTTCACTATTCACTATTCACCATTCACCATTTACTTTTAACTGTTCACAGTTTTTTAACCACAGAGGGCACAGAGTTTCACTCCCCCCACACCTTATCAATCACCCGATTTATCTTCTCCTCATAGTTTTTCACCATCTCCTTCAGGCCGTCGATTATCTTCTGCTCGGATTTGATTTTATCGACAATACGCTGCTGGACTTCAAGGGGAGGAAGGGATCTCAAATTCTACTTTCATATGCCTCAGAACCAATATACTATCGGGAAATTTCCGATAAACTTTCCTCTAATATCAGTAAGGTCATTTACAAAATTATGTTTTCTCGTCCCTCTCCCCTTTATCTGGATAAATTCTGTTGGAGAAAAGATTGGTCTTATTAGACAAATATTTAAAATGTCAGGACAATCGTATCCGGTAGTCATCATACCCACCGTGACACATACCCTTGTCTTACTTGTTTTATAGGCGGAATCAAAGTTTCCTGAGCCTGAAAGATTGTTATTTGTAAAATTAATAGTGAACTGTTGGGCATCGTGAATATTTGATGTCACCTGAATAGCAAAGTCTGAATTATATTTTTCAGGAAACATTTGATGTGCCATTTCATTTAGGATTTGAGAAATTTTTGCTGCATGATTTTGAGAGACACAGAATACGATAGCTTTTCCTATCTCCCCACTAATTGGATCAAAAAGTGCATTTTCTAAAAATGCTTTGCAAAAAGCTCTATTTGTATTTTCAGAAAAGAATTTTTTTTCAAAGTCTTTGTGAATAAAAGTTTCTTCTGCCTCATTTCCTTCTTCATTTTTAACAGTTACAGCATAACCTTCATCTGAAATTAATTGGGTAGTTACTTCAGTGCGGGCATCTATAACAATAGGATTTACGAGAAAACCGTCTTTGACACCATCAATAAGAGAGTACCTATATGTTGGCTCTCACCATCTTCACAACCAAAAGTTTTATAGGTATCAAGAAGCAATCTTTTTTCCAATTGTCGAGGGTCATTTTCACCAAGTTTTGAAATATTTATATTTTTTAAGTAGTTTTTTGGGGTGGCAGTAAGCCCAAGTTTGTAACCTATAAAATAATCAAATACAGCTCTGCTATTACCGCCTATACTTCTGTGAGCTTCATCAGAAATCACAAGGTCAAAGTCATCAGGAGAAAAGATTCTTTTATATCTATTTTTAGAAAGAAAAGTTTGAATAGTGGAAACAACAATTTCTGCTTTTCGCCAATCATCCCTATTTTCTTTATAAATAACAGTAGTATAATCATTTTTAAGATAGTCTCTAAAGGCTTTGTATGCCTGATTTTCAAGCTCAAGTCTATCCACCAAAAACAATACCCGACGGGCATTGCCAGTGCGTAGGAATAATTTAATTACTGCTGCTGAGACGAGAGTTTTCCCCGTGCCTGTTGCCATTTCAAAAAGAAATCTATCCTTCCCTTTTTTAACAGCACTTTGTATAGATTTTATGGCCAATAATTGATATTTTCTTAAGAAACGCAATTTATTTTCAGTTATAAATTTGTTCCTGATTTTTTCATCTTTGTATGAAGGATCATTTTTATAATCAGGGTATTGTGTTAAAACAATATAATCTTCCTTAACTATCTCTTCTACGAGTCTATTTTTATCTGGCTTGAAATTTTCATACCCTTTTAGAGTTTCTTGAGAGGGGAATTTGCTTATTAATTGAGGATTCCCCCTTTCTATATCCCAGAAATAGTGGATATTTCCATTGGAAAGGATAACAAAGCGACAATTTTGAGATTGTGCGTATTTTCTGGCTTGCTCTTTGCCAAAAAGCGGGTTTTTGGTTTCAGCTTTTGCTTCTAAAACAACCAATGGAAAGCCTTTTTCGTCAAGGAGCAAAAAGTCAATAAATCCATTTTTTGTATGTTCGAAATTTTCACCAAACTCATTTAGCTTTTTCTCAGTTATTTTAACATTATTTTCCAGTAAAATATTTGCTTTACCATCTGCTGTATCGAAAAATCTCCAGCCGGCTTCTTCGAGGAGCTTGTTTATTTTTATTCTTGCCTTAGCTTCTTTTTCAGACATCATCAAACCTCTGAATAATAATATTGCTAAAAATTAAAATATAAGGTGTATTACAATAATCACCCCGCACAAATTTATTGTAAAATACAATAAATATAGGCAGGCACAACACACTATATAAATTTTAACGTGTTTTTTGATTTTAGTAAAGTAAATGTAAACCAAGATTTTTATGGCCTATCTAAAAAGTTTTGAAAATAAATTTGCATAAGATATAAAGTTAAATCTGTGCTTATTCTTGCTCTCTGTTATTTGAATAAATGAGGAAAAGTTTAATTGTAGTTTAGATGTATAAAAAATAGCTGACGGTCGCCTTTGAATACTCGACAAATACTTAAATTTATAGTAAATATCCTTAAGCACTGCCAAATATGTTGTAGGAGATGTTGAAATGCCGGCGTTTATGGTAGATATTCTTAACAAAAAGCAAAAAGAGGTTTTTAAAAAGATTCTTGAAAAAGTAGATGGAGCGATGAATGTCGCTGAGCTTGAAGGGTTTCTTTTCGGTATTGCATTAACGCCTGATGTTATATTTCTAAGTGAATATATGCCTGAAATATTTGGAAACGAAGAACCGATATTTGAATCTCAAGAAGAAATGAGCCTTTTTGTAGATAATCTTATGAAAGCTTATAATGCTTATATTTATGCTGCAGAAAATCAAAAGTTTAAGATACTTGTCGACGTAATAAAAGATGAAGATTTAACTGATGAATATATGGCTGAAATTTCAGATTGGGCAAAGGGTCTTTTTTCTGCATTTAAAATGAGACCTGAAATATGGTTTCCTAACCCTGAAGACCTTAAAAAACCTTCAAAAGAAAAAGAACTTTATACCTATTTTTTGGGGATTATATTTAGTGCAGCTTACCCTGACACTTTAAATGAATATTTAGTACAAGAAGATAATGTTGACAAAAAATTGATTTATAAAATAATACCAAGTGCTGTTGAAGGTATAAAAGCAGTCGGGGAAATGTTTTTGGATGAAAGAAAGAAAAAGTTTAAAGAAAATTTAAATAAAACTCAAAATAAAAAAGAAAAAATTGGGCGTAATGATTTATGCCCCTGCGGCAGTGGTAAAAAATACAAAAAGTGCTGTGGTAAAAATTAAGTACTGTTAACCAGATTAAAATATTTGTTATAGAAAATTGCTTGCTATTTCCTGTTATACAATATTTGTTAATACTTAATGCAAAAATAGAGGATTAAAATTTTGTTTAAATAGCAAACATTATATTAGAGCAAATTAGAAAATAAAAAAGCTTGCCTAAATCTAAAAGATACCAAAAACAGTTTGATGTCGGGTAAACCCCACTTGCTAAAAGTTATAATTTATCTTATATTTGTAAAAAGATTATATTGCCATAAATGTTTCGGAGACGATTATGAAAAAGCTCCCAATCGGAATACAAACATTCAGTGAAATAATTGAAGGAAACTACGTTTATATCGATAAGACTGAAGAAGCTTATAAGCTAATTCAAGAATACAAATATGTATTTCTATCCCGCCCCCGCAGATTTGGTAAGTCATTATTTCTTGATACATTAAAAGAATTATTTGAAGGGAACAAAAAGCTTTTTGAAGGTCTGTATATTTATGACAAGTGGAATTGGAATGAAAAATACCCGGTAATAAAGATAAGCTGGGCTGGTAATTTCCAAACGCTTGAAGGTTTAAAGCAAGTTGCTTTTGATGTGTTTAAAACAAATCAAGAGAGTTTAGGCGTCATCTGTGATAATGTAAACGATCCTGCAAGCTGCTTTAGAGATTTAATCCATAGAGCATACAAAAAATATAACCAAAAGGTAGTAATTTTAATAGACGAATATGACAAACCTATTCTTGATGTGATAGAAAATATTGAACAGGCTAAGATAAATAGAGAGTTTATCAAGGGTTTGTATTCTATAATCAAAGATAACGATGCCTATATCAAATTTGCATTTTTGACAGGCGTGAGCAAATTTTCCAAGGCATCTATTTTTAGCGGGCTCAATATGCTCACGGATATCTCCCTCAATCCGAAGTATGGCAATATCTGCGGCTATACCCAAAAAGATATAGAAACCTCATTTTTACCTTATTTTAAAGATGTGGATTTGGAGAAGGTAAAAAAATGGTATAATGGATATAATTTTTTAAAAGATAATGTGTATAATCCGTTTGATATTTTGCAATTTATCAGTAATGAATTTGTATTTGATAATTATTGGTTTGAAAGCGGCACACCATCTTTTTTGATTAAACTCATAAAAGAGAGAAATTATTTTTTACCGAGTTTAACTAATCTGATATTAGATAAAAAAATACTTTCCAGCTTTGATATAGAAAATATTGATTTGGAAGTGATTTTGTATCAGTCGGGTTATTTGACGATTGAGAAGATGATAGAAGATGAATTGCTTAGCTCAATAGAGTACAAGCTAAAGATACCAAACCTTGAAGTCCAAATATCGTTGAATGATTATATTATAAATTATCTGTTTAAAGGTGATAATAGACTAAAAAGTCCCCTAATCAAGTCTCTTTATTATGAAAAGTTAGAAGATTTTAAAGTAGCGTTGACTTCACTGTTTGCCTCAATCCCTTACAATAATTTTACAAAAAATAACCTTAATTTATACGAAGGTTTTTATGCCAGCGTGATTTATGCATATCTTGCATCCCTTGGGATAAATATAATCGGTGAAGATATTACAAATAAGGGCAGAATAGATTTGACACTTTTTGTGGGGGATAAGATTTATATCTTAGAGTTTAAGGTTGACGGGCAACAAGGTGAAGCTTTAAGGCAAATCAAAGAAAGAAATTATGCCGAAAAATATTTAAATGAAGGCAAACAAATCTATCTTATTGGCATCGAATTTAGCTCTGAACAAAAGAATGTAATAAATTTTGAGTGGGAAAGGGTATAAATGGTATGTTCTACGTTCTATGTTCAACGTTCTACGTTAGAACGTTACAACTTTAAAACGTAAACCGAAACTCGAATCACGAGTTACAAATTACTGTCAAACAACAGACCAGTCATCACTTTGACATTTTTTGACAATTTAAGTGTCTATATTATTATCTAAATCAATAGATGCTGACTGCATAATGCTAAAAAACATCTTAGCTTTTATGGTTTATTTAAATTAATCAATAGTGATTTGATTTGTCTGAAAATTGTAAGAGCTGAAACATATAAAAATAATAATTAATTGGTATTAAGTAATAATAATCGGGGCGACTGGATTTGAACCAATTTTTAGCATGTTTTTGTGTCAATTTAAATATGTTTATATAGCATATAATTCATTGATAATTAATAAATTATAAAGTTATTAGAATTAATTTAAATTGATAAAAATAAATAAATTTTGCAGAAAATTGTCAGAAAACTGTCAGAATTTTTTTGTTTTTCCATATGATATAATAAGACTAAAATTAAAGGGGCATTAATGTTAGAGAAAACAGCAGTAACAGATGAGCCATTATTTCCTTTCTGGTTAAGTACTGAGAAATATAGTTTAATGGCAAATGATAATGATAGTGAAATTAAGCTATGGAGATTAGTGAAATTAAAAGAAGTACCATACCCAGAATGGTTTAAAAACAGACTTGTAAAGCTGTTTAAGATTTATGGTTTTAAAGAGCCATTAAATCAAATTTATGTGCCATTCTATTTAAAGGGGTTTGGTGGTAAAATGGTAGAAGGTGAAGCAGATTATAGTGGGGTGGATTGGACAAAAGCTTATACGTGGTTTTTTGTACATATGCTTGTGAACTTCACTAAATATGGTTTACCTGAAAATTCTGATGAGTTTCGTGTTTTATATGATAAACTACGTGAGAAGGAGTTAATAAGTAGTTATCGCCCAGCTTATTTAAAAGATTTTGATAAGAGGCTGTAATATGTGGTTATTTACTAAAAATGGATATTATAGCATAGTACAAGATGATTATTGTAAGGATGACGAAGTAGTCATTAGGGCAAGGGTAGAGCATAAGCCACTAAATGAAATAGAATAAGCAAAAATATAATATATTTAAAGAGCGATAGCAATGAAAATAATTGAATGGAATTGTAGGGGAGCATTTAGAAATAAAAATAAGAAAATACTTTCATTAGCCCCAGATATTTTAGTTGTTCCAGAGTGTGAAAACGGAGAAAAACTGAAATTCGGTAAATTAACACCTAAACCAAATGACTTTTTCTGGTATGGTGACAATCCAAACAAAGGGGTTGGCATTTTTTCATATTCTGACTATAATTTTGAATTAATTAAAGAATTTAATCCTAAATATAAATATATAATCCCACTGAAAGTAACTGGTAAAAATACTTCTTTTATTCTATTTGCAATCTGGGCAATGAATAATAAAGAAAATAAAAGAGAAAGTTATATTGGGCAGATATGGCTTGCAATTAATTACTATGAAAACCTTTTATCAAATAAAAATATAATCTTGATAGGGGATTTTAACAGTAATAAAAAATGGGACAGTAAGCCTAGAGTTGGAAACCATACAGATGTTGTGAATAAACTAAAAGAGAAAAACATTTACAGTTTATATCATAAAAAAACAGGGATAGAACATGGTGATGAAATTCATCCCACTTTTTATATGCATCATAAAACTGAAAAGAGATACCATATTGACTATTGTTTTGCTTCAGAAGAAATAATTAATAGAGGATTTGATTTATCTATTGGAGAAGCAAACGAGTGGACTAAACTAAGCGATCACGTTCCTTTTATTATTGAAATAAATACCGGTACATAAAAAGTAGTATTCATAATTTCGTGTCATTTTAGTTACCTTTGAATACTTTAATACATGTTTAAATATTTGCCGAACCTTCCCTCAAAAAATATATATGATTGAGATAGGGTAAGGCTCCAATTTCGTATTGTCATTAACACTATAAACCATCATTTAGAATATTGTAAATTTTCACGATAATTGGCGGGAGGGAGTTATCCTAAATTTAATAAGTATATGTTTAATATAAAATAATGTCAGAAACATGATGTATTAATTGTCCGTAAAAGTAGACAAAAAAATAAAAGAATTTTTAATGAAATTGAAAAGAAGTAAGGTATAATTAGGTTAACAAATTCATAAAAATTTGACTTTTAATGATATAATATCGTCAAAAAAGGAGATTTTATAATATGAGAATCCTTCATACATCTGATTGGCACATAGGCCGCACTCTTTATGGTAAAAAAAGATATGAAGAGTTTGAGGCTTTTTTGAATTGGTTATCTGATGTGATTCAGCAAAATAAAATAGATGTGTTACTTGTGGCAGGGGATGTTTTTGATACCAGTACTCCAAGTAACCGCGCACAGGAGTTGTATTATCGATTTTTATGTCGGGTAGTTGCCTCATCTTGCAGACATGTTGTTATTGTCGCTGGTAATCATGATTCGCCATCATTTCTTAATGCCCCAAAGGAACTACTCAAAGCACTTAATATTTATGTAATAGGGAGCACTACAGAATCATTAGAGGAACAAGTATTAGTGCTCAAAGATGATCAAAATAATCCTGAATTAATTGTTTGTGCCGTACCTTATCTCCGTGACAGAGATATTAGGGTAGCTGAAGCAGGAGAAAGTATAGAGGATAAAGAGCGGAAATTAATTGAAGGTATTCGTAATCATTACGCAGCAGTTGCTGACTTAGCAGAGCAGAGACGTAAGGAAATTGGTGCAAATATTCCAATTATTGGCATGGGACATTTGTTTACTGCAGGCGGGCAAACCGTTGATGGTGATGGAGTGCGAGAGCTTTATATTGGCTCTCTTGCACATGTTAAAGCTGAAATTTTTCCATCTTGTTTTAACTATCTTGCTCTTGGACATCTCCATGTCCCACAAAAGGTTAATAATAATGAATTTATGAGATATAGCGGTTCTCCTCTTCCAATGGGCTTTGGAGAGTCAAAGCAGCAGAAAAGTATTTGCCAGGTAGAATTTACAACCACAGATGCATCTGTAAAACTTATAAAAGTGCCTGTTTTTCAAAAGCTTGAGCAGGTGAGGGGAGATTGGAAAGAAATTAAAGAACGAATACTTGAGTTGTCAGCAATTAACTCTAATGCCTGGTTAGAGGTGATTTATGAGGGTGATGAGGTTATTTCTGACCTGCGGGAGCGAATGGAATCTTTTATTTCTGATACTGAAATAGAAATTCTCAGAATAAAAAATAATAAAATTGCCGATAGAATGCTGAGACAAATGAATGAAGAAGAAACCCTTGAAGAGTTGAACGTATATGAAGTTTTCCAGCGCTGCCTTGATGCCCATAATATACCTGAAGAACAGCGACCTGAGCTAACTAATGCTTATCAAGAAATACTATTATCTCTCTACGAAGATGACGTTCAAGCAGAATAAGGAGATTATCAATGATAATACAGCAGATAAGATTTAAAAATTTAAACTCATTAGTAGGTGAATGGAAAATAGATTTGACACATCCTTCTTATACTTCTGATGGTATTTTTGCAATTACCGGGCCTACTGGTGCAGGTAAGACTACTATCCTTGATGCTATATGCCTTGCACTTTATGGGCGGACTCCTCGATTAAACAAAATCACTAAAAGTAGCAATGAAATTATGTCTCGTCTGACAGGCGAATGCTTTGCCGAAGTGACTTTTGAAACTCAAGCTGGCCGATACCGTTGTCACTGGAGCCAACACCGTGGGTACAAAAAACCTGATGGTGAACTTCAGGCTCCGAAACATGAAATTGTAGATGCAGACACAGGCAAAGTCGTTGAATCAAAGATTAAAAATGTAGCCGAACAGATAGAATCAGTTACAGGTATGGACTTTTACCAATTTACTCGTTCAATGTTACTTGCTCAGGGAGGATTTGCTGCATTCCTACAAGCGGCACCGGATGAGCGTGCACCTATTTTAGAACAGATAACAGGTACAGAGATTTATAGTCGTATATCTATCCTTGTCCATGAACGTCAGAAAGAAGAAAGGGAAAAGCTAAACTTACTTCAGGCTGAAACAGCAGGAATTAAGATTCTTGAACCGGAAGAGGAAGAGGAAATCCGACAAACTCTTGAAAAAAGACAAAAGGAAGAAACTGAGCTTGTAAGTAAATATGCTGATACCGGGAAAGCTATAACCTGGCTTACTAACATTAATGGGCTGAAAAAAGAAATTTCAATTTTAGCAGAAGAAGCAAGTAAACTGCAGGCAGGTATTGAGGCATTTAAACCGGACAATGAAAGATTGGATAGAGCTTTAAAAGCTGCTAAATTTGACGGTAAATATGCAACTCTAACAGCTACTCGCAAACAGCAGGAAAATGACAAAACAGCATTGAAAAATGAAGAACTTTCTCTACCTGAGCTGGAAGTCTCTACCAAAAAACAGGCAGAAGTATTGCAATTGGCAGAACAAAAAACTGCAAAAGCGAGGGAAAATCTTAAGGCTACCTTACCTATATTACAGAAAGTTCGTATCCTTGACCAGAAAATTACTGACCTGAATAAAGCTGTATTGGAAGAAGATAAAGGATGTAAAAAGACTGCTAACAGTATTGATACAGCGAGAAAAAAACTTATTAAATTACAGGAAGAAAAGTCTAAGGCTCATAAGGAACTGGACATTGTAGACAATTACCTTAAAGAACATGCACATGACGAATGGTTGATAGGTGGGTTTGCCGGTGTAGAAGAGCAACTGAAAGGCCTGTTATCCAAACAAAATGAAATAGCTATAAAAGAGAAAGATAAAAAAACGGCTAAAAATGTTTTTGAAGTAGCAACAAAATCATTTGTCGATTGTCAGAAAAAATCCAATACTTGTAAGAAAGAATTAGAAAACGCCCAAAATCAGCTTAAGCAAAAGAGAGATGCGTTGAACAAATTATTGGATGGTAGGTTATTGAGAGAGTATCGTGCTGAGAAAGAAGCTCTTCTTAGGGAAGTAGCATATTTGAAAAAAATTGAAGAATTGGAAAGTTACCGTTTGAAACTGGAAGATGGTAAGCCATGTCCTCTTTGTGGTGCCACAGAACATCCCTTTGCAAAAGGCAATATTCCTGTCCCTGATGAAACAGAAAAGAAGATTCAAGAATTAGATATTCTGATTGAAAAAGCTGAGGCTCTTGAAACTTCTATAAAAAAGCTTGAAGAGGCTGAGAGTATTGCACGCCAAAATATGACAGAAGCTGAAAAACTTGAATTATCAGCCGTTAATGAAAAGAACGTCGCAGAAAAAACATTTAAAATAGCACAAGAAGAATTATTAAAACTCAGAGCAGATTTTGATAAACGAAGACAAGATATCGTTAGTAAATTACAGCCCCTTGGTATTGCTGATATTAATGATGCTGACATCTCTTCTTTGATAAAAAACCTCAAAAAACGTCTTAGCGAGTGGCAAACTCAGGTCAATAAAAAAACAGACATAGAAAAGCAAATTTCCAATATTGATAGTGAAATAAAGCAGCTTGATGCTGTTATAAAAACTCAAAATGAAGAGTTGAGCGAAAAACTTGGACGTCTGGAAGCATTAAAAAAAGACCTTACTTCTATTAGAGAAGAGCGTAATAGTCTTTATGGCGATAAAAATCCTGATGATGAAGAGCAGTTTTTAAATAAAGCTATTGCAGATGCGGAAAGCACAGAAAAACAGATGAGAGAGGAGTATAGTACTCTCTTACAAAAATTAAACACTACAAAATCTCACATAGATTCTCTTAAGAAAAATATTGCGCAACGAGAGCCTGAATTAGGAAAGCTTGAAACAGAATTTTTTGAGGCAATTAAATCTGAGGGATTTTTAAATGAGGAAGAACTATTAGCAGCTATGCTGCCATATGAAGTTAGGGATGAATTATCTGCTAAAGCAAAAGAGCTAAATGAACGTCAAACGGAAATAAAGACAAAACAAAAAGACAGGCAAGATAGACTTTCTCAAGAAATTAAACGAAAAATTACTGATAAGCCTTTGGAAGAACTTGAGCTACAATTTAAAGAGCAAGAAGAATCTTTAAAAGAGATACGGAATATTATTGCCGCTATAAAACATCAATTAAATGAAAATAAAGCTGCAAAAATCCGTGTGAAGGAAAAACAGGCAGCTATAGATGCTCAGAAAAAAGAATGTATTCGTTGGGAAAATTTACATCTACTAATTGGCTCTGCAGATGGTAAAAAGTATCGTAATTTTGCACAGGGTTTGACCTTTGAGATTATGATTACCCATGCCAATAAGCAATTGCAAAAAATGACTGACCGATATTTATTAACTCGAAATGATGCGCAACCTTTAGAGCTAAATGTAGTTGATAATTATCAGGCAGGGGAGATTCGCTCCACAAAAAATCTGTCAGGTGGAGAAAGTTTTATAGTCAGTCTTGCCTTAGCACTTGGACTTTCAAATATGGCCAGTAAAAATGTCAGAGTAGATTCTTTATTTTTAGATGAGGGTTTTGGTGCTTTAGATGAAGAAGCTCTTGATATTGCTCTTGAGACTCTTGCCGGTTTGCAGCAAGAAGGCAAAATAATAGGTGTCATTTCACATGTGCAGGCATTAAAAGAGCGAATTAGTACACAGATTCAAGTAACACCTTTAACTGGTGGCAGAAGCAAGATATCTGGGCCTGGATGCAGTAAATTAGGAGCTGTGTAATTATAAAAAAACATAAATTGTGTAGAAAATTGGGTAACGAGTATGTTATAATTTTCATGATAAATTTTGCTGTTTGAAAACTGAATAAGTGTTGAGTGATAAGTAAAACATATTGCAGAGATTGTTTTATTAAAATTTCAAAAATTCAAGTTGATTTTGGATTTTTGCAATTTTTAATGGTTGTTGTTAAGTATCAGTAAGTTATAGAAAAAGTTAGATTAATAGAACACGAATTTTTTAGTTCTTATTTATCAATAGGTTATAAAATAGGGTATCAAAATTTACAAAGTAGAAAAATTGATACCCCCCCTTCTTTAAATTTAGCCTTGCAAGTATCTGAAAATATGGTATTAAAAAGGGGTGCTATTGGAATCATTGACCTGACTTGAAGGGATTACGACTTGGCGTAGCAACCGCCGTTTGCATCTTTACCGGGCTCATTGGAATCATTGACCTGACTTGAAGGGATTACGACTTTGCATCTTTACCGGGCTCCCAGTCCCGGTAATCTTATTGGAATCATTGACCTGACTTGAAGGGATTACGACTGGTTACTATTTTACCACAGAGTTTCTCCATCTGAGGGATTGGAATCATTGACCTGACTTGAAGGGATTACGACAAATTAATAACTACCATAACTACCTCCATTCTATTTAATTGGAATCATTGACCTGACTTGAAGGGATTACGACACCTCCTTCAAAGTCCATACTTCATCGGGAGCATCACACTATTGGAATCATTGACCTGACTTGAAGGGATTACGACCCATTACTCTTTAACATTTCAATCCCAGCTTGAACATTAATTGGAATCATTGACCTGACTTGAAGGGATTACGACATAATAACCTCCTATAAATTATATTTTTTATTCTAACAGATTGGAATCATTGACCTGACTTGAAGGGATTACGACACTTTATAGCCCGCTGACTTGTATAATTCAGTAAGGGAATTGGAATCATTGACCTGACTTGAAGGGATTTAATTTTGAATGTTGAAGTATGGATTATGAATTATGAATTTTTTTATAAAGGTTTTAGAGACTTAGTACTTAATACTTAACGCTATTTTCTGACCTGACTTCCAGCAAGCTTGGAATAGAAACATCAGGACTTTGTATAAATAATGTTAAATTTTGAAATGTAGAATGATGAATTATTTGTTTTACATTTTTGTAATATTGAGCTTATCACTCAACACTTAATTTTGACCTTTAAGAACCTGATAGTTAAATAATTACATCTAAACGTTGGGGATAAAGATGGTTTTATTGACAGATTAAAAAACCATGGTAAAATTATCTTAGGATTAACAATGGTGCATAAGAATATTAGTTATAGAATGTAAGAGTGTTTAATTTTTTTTGTGATACTAATATGTGGGCTATGTTATGCCTAAAAATTTAAAATTGAAAAGGAATTTGAATATGTGTTTTTTACTAAAAAAGTATGTTAATGGATTAAAAACTATTTATTATATGCTGATTAGATTCTTTATAGGTAATTTATGTCAATAAAGGGTAAAATACTGCCTAAGTTTTACGATATATTAATTAAGCCATTGATAAGCATTTTAAGAGTATTAGGATATATTTTATTTTTCTTAGTTTTACTTCTTTTTGGTTATGTGTCTATAAATTTTAGTGATATAGGAGCTTTTGGTTTTATATTGATAACAGCATTACTAATTTTATATCAATTTGTTCAGATATATACAAATTCAAGAAGGCTTCTAAGTATATATTTTAGGGAAGGAAGCTTTTTAAATAGATTTTTCAATAAAAAATCATTTTTAGTGGTTTTATTAGCTATTTTTGCGTCTATAGTTTTAGCAATTACAACATATGGTATTGCAGCACTAATGATTAAGGAAAACCCCTTACTCTTTATCTTTTCTACATCTATTTCTATTGCTGTAATAAATATTCTTTATAGATTTAGAAGAAGAACGAAGATGATTGATGATAATTTAGCTGGGCAACTTGCCGATTATGTTATCACCCTATTAGAGGTGTTTTTATTTACTTTTATAACAAATATAATATTAACTGTAATATATACTTACCATGATTATAATCTGTTTTTTATTAATGATGTTAATTTAAATAATTTTTCTGATCATGCTCTTAAAAACGCTATACCTAAAGCTGAAGCTAATAACATATCAAGAAAAATGTTCAACATTTTTATTTTATTGGATTATTTCAAACAAGCAATTAGCTTTACAATAATAGATGCTTTTTTTGAAAGAGAGCAGCTAAGATCTAGTTTCTTAGTGGTAGTTATTTTTATTTTAGATTTTATAAAATATTTCAGTTTTTCCATGGGTTTAGTTTTAATTGTTAAAGGATTACATAGAGTAGCTTTATTTGTAGTGCAACTTTTTTCTAAATTGGTAGGATTCTTAGTACAAATAAGTAAAATTCATAAAAAAGTGTCAAATAAAATAAAAGTTGAGGAGAGTAAAAATGGTTCATAAAAAGTTATTATTGTCTCTATTAATTGTTTTATCACTTTTTTTGTTCAATGGTTGTGATACTTACAAAAAATATAAATCGGCTAAAGAAAAAATCGATTATTTAGAAGCTCAATTAGCTGAGAAAGAAGCGGAAATTTCTAATTTGTACTCCAGGATATATCAACTAGAAGAGGAAAATAGAAAACTCAATGAATTATTAAAACATCATGAAAAAAATATAAAGAAAATGTTTGATTAAGCTTTTAAAGAATTAATACCATTAATAGCTTGTTGATCAATAAACCATTAAATTCTATATTGATTATTCATCAACATAATATTTGAATATTTCTTTTTCAATTATTGATTTTAAAGTATTCTATTGCTTGTTTAAGTCGTATGGCTGCATTAGATAATGCAAAAGAATATACAATAAAATTAGCTATAAAAAAGATAATTTTTAATAAAACATTATCAAATGGTTTGATCATAAAGGCTACACCATAAATAACTGAAATAATAATTAGTATTGATGATATTAACTTACCTTTAAAATATGGTTCTAATGTTATCATATTGGGTCCTCTTAAAATCTAACTTTTTCTATAATCGAACTTAGTATAATCATATTATATTTTTTTCAAAAATTCTACTTAAACTAAAAAAGATATGAAGATTTATAACAAAGACTCCATTATGCTTCTAAAAATATTACCATAGATAAATATGAAATTTGAAGTATATGTTTATATCAACAAAGAACTAAATTGGAAAATAAAGCCAAATTATAGTGCAATAGTATAAATAGCTCCAAGAAATTGTAATAAAGAAAATAGCAAACAGATTATCCATGTGTAGAATAAACATATAATTCAGTTTCTATTTATACTAATAGATATGAGAACATTAGAGTAGCAAACTGCAAAAAGGATTACTAAAAATTGAGGTGCATTGCATATTTAGTGCTCATTATTTAAATTACTTTATTTGACTGTCAAAGATAAATTAAAAAAATGTCAAAAATTTAACTGTAACTTAATATTTACTTTTCAAGAAGGGATTAACAGGCTTATATAGAGTTAATATCATAAAACAAAATAGGGATTTACACAAATAACGTTACAGGGTCGGTCAATTTGTCTAATTTATTAATTGT
>NZ_JAJAFU010000015.1 GCF_020480685.1 Deferrivibrio essentukiensis | reverse complement strand
TTCTACTAACTTTTGGAATGTATCGGATGTATAAAGTATTATCTCAGGTATATCTGTGGCAGTAGACTGTTTTGGCAAAAAATTCCCGTCTTTATTTAAATAATACAAGGTAAATACACTTTTCTGAGGAAGCTTGATATTTGAATTTTTATTATTTAATACCTCTTTGATAAGTGAGTGGTTTTGGTTTTTTATATTATCGATTGCATCATTTAGGTGATTTCCGACTTTAAGCGCGTTGTTTAACCGGTAGGTGTTTGTAAAGCTATTATAAAGAAAGATAGAAACGATAGAGACAATCAGCGAGACAAGAAGATAAACTGTCTTAATTTTTTTTAAGTTAGAAATCATTTTTTCCTCCGTTTGTACTATAATTTTTTAGATTACAGGTTAAATATATTGTCATTTAGTATATAAGCCATATTGTTATTAAATTTTGCGATGATATTTTTTTCTATAAAGTCAAAATCAGAAGCTTTTTCACATTTTTCAAATGTTATATTTTTTTCATGGATAATGTCAATTTTACTCCCTGACAAAAGAATAGTCTTTTGCTCGTTTTTCAAAGCAGTTAATATTTTAATATTACTTATCGGTTCATCAAAAAGCATACCTAAGTCATAAACGGGAGCGATTAAGTTATTGTGGTAATAAAAAGAAATTAGCGGTTTTTCTAGCATGGGGAATTTTTTTAGACTATTTTCCTCAATAACAGATTCAACTTTTAATAAATCTATACAAAAGGTATGAATTTCTGTTGTCAAAAAAATATATTCCATATAATATATTAGCATAAACAGTATAAAAATTAAACATTTTTATTATTTTGCGGAGAGCATATGAAGAGGATTTTAATTATAGATGATTCCGAATTTGTTAGAGCGCAGCTTTTGGATGTCTTTAATGATGTCGCTGATGTGCTTTTCTTCGAGGCGGAAAATGCATCTGACGCAGAAGAGTTATTGGAGAATGAAGTAGTCGATCTTATCCTTTTGGATGTAAAGATGCCTGGGAAAAGCGGAGTGGCATTTTTAAAGGATTTAAAAAGTCAGCGTTACTATTCAGAGCTTCCTGTAGTGATGTTAACAGGGATGTCTGAAAAAGATATTGTTCTTGATTGCCTAAAATCCGGTGCAAGCGATTTTGTAGTAAAAGATGATTTTGAAAACATAAAGAAAAGACTTACAAAATATTTTCAGCATGTATCTGAAAATAATCGTTTTTTACAATTTGTGAAAGTCAGTCAATGTATCAATCTAAAATGTAAACCTTTTAGAGATTTAATTTCTTTGGGCGTTGATGGGGAGACAGACTATATCGGTTCAGATATAAAGAGTAAGATTAATGAATTGCTTTGTGATGTTAACAATGCATACAAGTTAAATTCTGTCGAAGACTCTTTAGAGGTCAGGGCATTTGTGCTTGCTTCCCTTGTTTTTTTAAATTGTCCTATATGTGATTGTGATTCAAAATACAGCGATTTGGTTAAATATAAATTTATAGGGATGATGCTCGGGTTATTTTCATATTTTCAGGAAGTGGAAGAAGATGAAAAAATATTTATAAGTGCTTTTGTTTTCGCCTCTTCTCTTTTTATTGCTCTGGAGTATGTGGCTAAGTTTGATTATGATGAAGAAATTTTTAAAAAGCTTGTTAAAAAAGAGAGCCTTATGCGTTTTGTAAATGTATTTTGCAAACAGGTAAAGTTTGGCTCTAATTATGTTGATTTGGAAAATAATGAAGTAAAGACTTTGCTTACTTTTATGGACAATGCTTCATACTATCTTTTTGATAACACTTTTATTATAGATTCAGCATTTGAAAACACCGTTGATTTATCAAAATTGGAATTTTTAAAGATTTTGTCCGAGCAATGTTTTAAAAGGGGGTAAAAATGTCAAAAGTATTGATTTGGCTGGCTTCAGGCGAAAAAGAGAAATTAAAGCCGGGGATAATTTATGGGCTTAATGCAAAAAAACACGGTTGGCTTGATGATGTAAAGTTTGTAGTATTTGGAGATAGTGAAAAGCTACTTCTTGAGGATGATGAGCTTTTTAGTCTTATTGATGACAAAGAAAACACCGCTTATTGCAAATTCGTATCAAATGAGTTTGGTATAACGGATAAGCTTGAGAAAAAAGGTGCCAATGTTATTTATGTGGGCGACTATATTTCTAACCTTATTAAAAATGGCTATCAGGTAATAACTTTTTAGGTATGAATTTAGGAGACTATAACACGTTTGGTTGCAGTGTATACGTTTTACCTGCAGGCAAGACGCTTTATGGCTTTTGGCTGGAAGAGAAAAGGACAGGTAATTCTGAGCTGCTTTATGTTACTGCTGAGAGATTTTACAGGGTAACTCACATTGACTTAAAAAAAGAGACAAATTTTATACTGCAGTGCACAAAATGTGAAAATATCAAATGTAGATACAATCCTGGTTACAAAAACCATAAAAGGGTTAAATATCAACCAATAATAGAAAGGGAAAGTATTTTTGAAAAGAGGACTCAGCCTCGTGTAAATATTATGCTGAAGGCTAAAGTATTGATGATTTCCGATATAGGTATCGATGGGGATTGGGAAGATTATCATTCTGCGAAAATAGTCAACATCAGTACAAAAGGTTGTTGCCTTGAATTTGAAGGAAATTTTGAAGATATTATGCCTGATGTGCATGATAACATAGAAATAGCCTTTGAAAATGATATATATGTCAGACAGCCTGATGATAAAAATAATGTAACTGTTTTCAGGCTTTCTAAAATTTCTCCAATTATCGGTGAGGTTATGTGGCGCATGCAAAACAGATGCGGTATTCAATTTTTAATAGCAAAAAGTAGTGATATAAAAGTTATCGCTGATTTTATCGAAGAGATAGCTATGGTTAAGTCTAAAATATAAGCATCTGCTTGTTTAGTTAAATTTTAATTGATTTAATTGAAATTAATATTATATTTCTCACCTATGAAATATTGGTTAATGAAGTCTGAGCCTAATTCTTTCTCTTTTGAGGATTTAAAAAATGCTGTTAATCAGACTACGCCTTGGGATGGTGTAAGAAATTATCAGGCAAGAAACTTTATGAAAAATGATATGGAAATTGGCGATATCGTCCTATTTTATCATTCAAATTGTCCCACACCTGCTGTCGTCGGACTTGGAATGATTGTAAGTGAAGCTTATCCTGATTTTACACAATTTGATGAAAAATCTAAATATTATGACCCTAAAAGCAGTAAAGATAAACCAAGATGGTTTCTTGTTGATGTAAAATATTTAATGGATTTTCCTAAACCTGTGACACTTTCATCTATCAAAGAGAATGACAAACTCAGCGAGATGCTTTTGGTAAAAAAAGGGATGAGGTTGTCCATACAGCCTGTGCAAGATTTTGAATTTGAAGAGATTGTTATGATGGCAGGTTTGTCATTAGATAAAGTTTTTGAGGAATATGACAAAGTTAAAAAAAGTATCTGAATATATCTTTGAAATCCCAAAAGAGGATAAGATGTTTGTCCCCGGCAGAATTTATGCTTCGGACAGCATGATTGAAGATATATTAAAAGATGAATCACTCTCTCAGGTAAAAAATGCCGCTTATCTCCCCGGTATTGTGAAGGCATCTATTGCAATGCCTGATATACATTACGGTTATGGATTACCTATTGGCGGTGTCGTGGCAACTGATGTAAAAGGTGGCGTAGTTACACCGGGCGGTGTAGGCTTTGATATAAATTGCGGTGTAAGGCTGATTGTTTTTGATATCGAAGCAGATAAAGTTAAAGGGCTTGATAACCTTGCAAATAAGCTATTTAAAGAGATACCTTGCGGAGTAGGTGAGGGGGGTAAATTTAAACTTAGCAAAAAAGAGCTTGAATATGTTATGACAAATGGCTCAAAGTGGGCTTATAAAAATGGATTTGCAAGTGAGGAAGATTTGTATTCTACTGAGTCAGGCGGCCTATTGACTGGAGCAAATCCTGAGCTGATTAGCGGTAGGGCATTAGAAAGAGGGTATGATCAGGTAGGAACCCTTGGAAGCGGTAATCATTTCTTGGAAATTGGAAAAGTTGATGAAATTTTTAATCAGGATATTGCAAACAGGTGGGGGCTGTCAAAAGGGAAGCTGACCTTAATGATTCACTCCGGCTCAAGAGGGCTTGGACATCAGATTTGCAGTGATTATTTGAAAATCTTTGAAAAAGCAGTGAAAAAGTATGGTATAGAGGTTAAAGACATCCAGCTTGCTTGTGCTCCTATCGAAAGTGAAGAGGGGGAAAACTATATATCAGCCTTAAAGTGTGCAGCAAATTTTGCATGGGCTAACAGGCAGGTGCTGCAGCATCTTGCCATATCAGCTATTGCTTCATTTTTGGGATTAAGCGATGAAAAGCTGAAGCCGAGACTGATTTATGATGTGGCACATAATATTGTAAAGTTTGAAAAGTATAAAATTGATAAAAAAGAAAAATTACTCCTTGTTCATAGAAAAGGGGCCACAAGGGCACTTTTTAAAGGGGATGATGAGCTTCCTGAAAAATATAAGGATACCGGTCAGCCTGTGATAATTCCCGGTGATATGGGAAGGTATTCTTTTGTGCTTTGCGGCGGTGAAAATGCGGCTGATTTAAGCTTTAACTCTGCCTGCCACGGTGCAGGAAGGGTTTTGAGCAGAAATGCTGCCATAAAAAGGGCTTCAAATCGAAATATTGCTAAAGAGCTTCTTGATGTTGGCGTGTATGCTAAAGGGAGAGGTAAAAAATCTCTCATGGAAGAGATGCCGGATGCTTACAAAGATGTCTTAGAAGTGGTAGATGTGGTTGACAAGCTTAATATTGCTAATAAAATTGCAAAGCTTAAACCATTATGCGTAATTAAAGGGTGAAAAGGATATAATATGGAAAGATGGATGATAATTTTCAGTAACATGCGTTGGGATGATATTAAATTTAATGTAACGGGCAGTAAAATAGATATTAATATCATAAAGCAAAATCTTAATTTAAAAGGTAAGGTTAAAAAGTATAACGAGTTTTCAAAAGTCTATGAGGTTGAGCTTCAGGATGCAAGGATTGTGCATATCGTTGATATGAATGAGATAGATAAGCATTTTGAAAATAACACAATCATCTTTAAAAATCGAAAAGGGCTTCATAACGAAATTAAAAGGTATATTGAGTTTAGCCTTAACTAAGATATGAAAAAAATCGGATTTACCACCACAATACCGGTAGAAATAGTTTTTGCCTCTAAAAATATCCCTGTAGATTTAAATAATATTTTTATAACTTCTGAATCTCCGTATAAATTTCTTGAGTATGCGGAGGATGACGGTCTGCCTCGCAATACATGTAACTGGATAAAGGGGATTTATACCGCCGTGATGAAAAACTCTGTTGAAGAAGTTATTGCTGTTACTCAAGGGGATTGCAGTAACACTCATGCATTAATGGAGCTTTTTGAAAATGCAGGGGTAAAAGTGCACCCTTTTGGCTATCCTTTTGGCATAGATAACGCTTACGAATATCTTAAAAATGAAATCTTAAATCTTTGTAAATCTTTAGATGTGGATTTTGAAGAGGTATTAAAATATAAAGACAGAATTGATCTTATTAGAAAAAAATTAAGATATCTTGACAAATTGACTGTGCAGGGGAAGGTTAGCGGTTTTGAAAACCATCTATGGCTTGTGACTTCTACTGACTTTAATGGTGATTTTGAAAGGTATGAAAAAGAGTTGGATGATTTTATAGGGGAAGCTGAAGCAAGAAGTGTGACGGAGAGAAATATAAGGCTTGGATTTATAGGTGTGCCAACAATTTTTGATGATATTTACCAATTTGTTGAAAGTAAAGGGGTAGCAGTAGTATTTAATGAAGTTCAAAGACAGTTTTCTATCCCATCTGTTTCAGATGACTTCATACAGAGATATATTGATTACACTTATCCTTATGACATTTTTAAAAGGGTAGAAGATATAAAAGCTCAAATAGCTGATAGAAAAATTGACGGTATCATACATTATGTGCAGTCATTTTGTTATAGGCAGATTCAGGATGTCATTATCAAAAAAAGTCTTGATGTCCCGGTAATAACAATCGAAGGGAATGACCCGGGAAATATTGATGCCCGGACAAAAATCAGATTGGAATCATTTATAGAAATGCTCAGTGAGAAAAAGGTCTGAATTATTTAATTAAGTATATATTTTTTTGAGGTAAGAATGGTTGATGTAGGTATAGATTTAGGCAGTAGATTTGTTAAAGTTGGTTTGAAAAAAGGGGATTATTTAGAGTTTAAGCTTTTTGATACAGTTACGTTTTATAGGGATTTTGTAAAAAGGGAAGGGGAAAATATAAAGATAAATCTTGATTTTTTGGATGATAAACCGGGGCGTGTGGTTGCTACCGGCTATGGAAGAAATATTTTATCCTTTGCCAATGCTGAAATTATTTCTGAAATTAAGGCTCATTTTAAAGGTGCAAAAGTGCAGACCGGCTGTGATAATTTTACTTTAATCGACTTAGGCGGGCAAGATAGTAAGGTCATTAAGGTCGTTGACGGGTTTATAGAAGATTTTATAATGAATGATAAATGTGCCGCAAGCACCGGAAGATTTTTGGAAAATGCAGCAAATATCTTAAAAATGGATTTATCTGACATTGCAAATAGTGTGGAAAATCCTGTAAAATTAAATTCTACCTGTGCAATATTCAGTGAGAGCGAGATAATCGGCAAAATTGCTGAAGGTGTCGATTTTAAAGAGATAGCTGCAGGTGTGTGTGAGTCAGTTGCAAAAAGGATAACCCCACTTGTAAAAAGGTTAAAATCTGATAGATATTTTATTTCAGGCGGAGTAGGCAGTATTTATTCAATAAGATATTTTTTAGAAAAAGAGATAGGTCAACCTATTGAGCCTCTTGAAAA
Organism: Deferrivibrio essentukiensis; assembly: GCF_020480685.1. NCBI lineage: Bacteria > Pseudomonadati > Deferribacterota > Deferribacteres > Deferribacterales > Deferrivibrionaceae > Deferrivibrio > Deferrivibrio essentukiensis. The sequence goes on along the minus strand of NZ_JAJAFU010000015.1, from coordinate 56,817 downwards.
TTGTCAGTTTAACGGATGCATAGGCTGTCTTAATTATTAAAAAAGCCGGGTAACCCCGGCTTATATATTAGAATTTTACTTCTACTTCACTTTCCCAAAGACCATGAATGTTGCAGTAACTAACAGCAACAAGTTTACCCGGCTCATCTAACTTTACTTTAAAGCAAGCTACAGGGTTAGTGTATGCAGGCCCTTGATTTGCACCTTTAGCAGATTCGCCGTGAGCAAGAAATTCAGCTCTACCAAGATTATAAACATTACCTTCGGCAGGTTTGAAATATAGAGCAATCCAATTAATAAAATGCTCTGTAGTGTTTGGGTGAGGAATATCCTTACCGACAGTCACAACTACATCACAAAATTCACCTTTTTTAAGTCCACTTGGACACTCAATAACTGGTACATGTTTTTCATTTTTAAAATCAGCACTTTTTACAAATTCACTAATTGCCATAGCAACCTCCTAATTGATAGTATATTTTATTATAACATACTTTTTATTTTTTTGCCGATTTTTAATTTAGAATGGTTATAAGTAAAAGTCAATATTTTTATGGGATATTTATTATTTGTTAGTAATGATTGACTTGATATTTTTAAACATTTTTGAAAATATGTCTTTTGTGGTTTTAAAAATTGCTGTAAGCTGAATAAAATTTTATGAGGTTTGCCATGTATAAATTTTACTCTTCTAACGATATGCTGTCCTTAATTGATTATAAGGAACTTATTGGTGAGATGAAAAAAGCTATGTCTAATTTGGCATTAAATGAGATAATTGTCCCTTTGAGAGAGCATATTGAGTCAGGTGAATCCGTATTTTTATTTATGCCGGTATTAAGTGAAAAACTGAAGAAGGTAGCTTTTAAATATGTAGGTGTTTGCCCTGAAAATTTGAAGATTAACCTGCCAAGTATAAATGGATTTGTAATGATTGCAGATTCTAATACAGGGATGCCTCAGGCATTTTTTGACGGGGCTACACTTACTGCTATGAGGACAGGGGCAATAGGTGGAGCAGCCGTCGATATGCTTTCTTCAAAAAAAGCGGAAACTATGACTGTTTTTGGGACGGGTGCTCAGGCTGAAACTCAAATTTTAGCGGCACAATCTGTAAGAGATATAAAAAAAATATATATTTGTGGCAGAAATAAACCAAAAACAGAAAATTTCATAGAAAAAATTAAAAAGTTTACAGACGCAGATATTAGCCTGTATAAGTCAGAGGAAAATCTTTACGAAAGTGATATAATCATTGCTGCTACTAATAGTCACAAACCTTTATTTTTAGCCGATTTAAATAAATTTAAAAATGATGTTCATATAAACGCTATAGGCTCATTCAGGCCGTATATGCAGGAAATTGATGAAATTATTTATGCAAATTTTAATGTATTTATCGACAGTAAGTCTGCACTTATTGAAAGCGGTGATTTAACTATTCCTATTAAAAGAGGCAAAGTTAAAAAAGAAAATATCCGAGAATTAGGTAAAATTATTAGTGAAACAGGGGTTAAATTTAATAATACAAAAACTATATTCAAGTCTGTAGGTAGTGCTGCTTTTGATTTGTATACAGCTAACTATTTTATAAATAAGCCTTAAATAAACTGTATAATTCTATATTTTAACTTGAATAATTTTTTAATTATGCTATATTCTTCGCTCTTTTAAAAGACAAAGAGGTGAAAGATGGAGCAGTTGCATAATATTATTTTGACTCTTGATGGATATGTTTGGGGGCCTGTAATGCTTGTCCTTCTTCTTGGCACAGGTGTTTGGCTTTCAATATCACTTGGTTTTATTCAAATTTTTAAATTACCTAAGGCATTGTCACTAATCCTTAAATCTAACAAAAGTACAGGGGAAAAAGGGGAAATCACGCCTTTTCAGGCACTTACTACCGCATTGTCAGCAACTGTGGGGACAGGAAATATTGCAGGTGTTGCAACAGCTATTGCATCAGGTGGCCCCGGCGCTGTATTTTGGATGTGGGTTACGGCATTTTTTGGTATGGCTACAAAGTATGCTGAGGCTGTTCTTTCTGTACATTTTAGAAAGCAGTTAAGTGACGGGTCAACGATAGGCGGCCCAATGTATTACATTTCTGAAGGATTAAAACAAAAATGGCTTGGTGTGCTGTTTGCAATTTTTGGTATTTTTGCTTCTTTTGGGATAGGTAGTATGGCTCAGAGTCACTCCGTTGCTCAGGCCGTTAATAATGCTTTTGGTCTTCCTAAAATGGTTGTAGGGATATTTTTGGTAGTTATTACTGCACTTGTAATTATCGGCGGTATCAAAAGGATTGGAAAGGTTACAGAAAAGCTTGTACCTTTTATGGCAGTTTTTTATGTCACAATTTCACTTATTTTAATTATTGCTAATTTTGCAGAAGTGGTTATGGCATTTAAATTAATTATAAGTCTTGCATTTTCTCCTGCTGCTGCTACCGGTGGCTTTGCCGGCTCAATGGTAAGAGATGCTATCAGGTTTGGTGTGGCAAGAGGCGTATTTTCAAATGAAGCCGGTCTTGGTAGTGCTCCTATTGCACATGCTGCAGCTAAGACTGACAGTGCCGTAAAGCAAGGGCTTATCGCTATGACAGGTGTCTTTTTTGATACAATTATTATTTGCTCTATGACAGCACTTGTAATCGTTTCTACCGGTGCGTGGGAATCGGGCAAAAGTAGTACAGAGCTGACTGCGCTTGCCTTTAGTAGTATGTATGGTAGTATGGGTGATTGGTTTTTAGCGATTTCATTGATATTTTTTGCATACTCTACAATACTTGGTTGGTCTTATTACGGTGAGCAGTGTATGAAATATTTAACCGGCGGTAAATTTGCACTTGTTTATAAATTAATTTTCTTATTTACTGTATTTTTTGGCTCATTTAGAAAAACAGCTTTTGTTTGGGATATTTCAGACCTATTTAATGGGATGATGGCAATTCCAAACCTTATAGGCCTTTTGGGTTTATCCCTTTTACTTAGAAAATTGACTAAAGAGAATATAAATAACATAAAATAGGGCGATTTTTTCGCCCTATTTTTACATTTAAGATAAGGGGTTTGTTGTGAAGCTTAGGTTTAGTTTAGCATTTACTTTTTTGCTGTTATCATCACTTTTGACTGCTGCACATTTTCTTAGAGGTGGTGAATATATTTTCGTAACAATTTTTGTCATTTTGCCTTTTTTATACTTTTTCAAACATAATATAACATACTATATAATTCAGTTTTTTTTACTATTTGCCACAGTTGAGTGGGTAAAGACTGCTTATTTGGTAATTAAATATAGAATAGCGTATTCAATCCCGTATTTCAGGTTTTCAGTGATTCTTTTTGCTGTAATATGCTTAGTCGTTTACTCTATGTTTTTGATAAGGAGAAGTAAAAGGGTAAATAACAAGTAGGTGTGATGTCTTTACTTTTTAGATTTTAACTGACTTAACATCTGTTTTAAATTTTCCATCGAGAAGGGTTTTGGAAGATAGAAATCAAAGCCAAATTCCTTGTAATTTGTTATTATTTCACTGTCTGAATATCCTGAAGATACTACAAATACAGAATCAATTCCTTTGTCTCTAAGCGCTTTAATGGTATCTTCTCCGCTAAGCCCACCTTTTATGGTTAAATCAAGGACAATTATATCAAAATTTTTATTTTCAACCTCTTTTAACGTCTCTTCTCCATTTTTTGTAACTGTAACCTTGCAGTCAAATAGCTCAAGCATTGTTTTAAATGAGTCGCGCAAATCATCTTCATCATCCATGTATAAAATATTAATCTTCTCGGGCTGTAATACGTTGTCAGGTTTGACAATATTGTTTACAGTGCATTCAGTCTTAGGCAGATAGATTTCAAAGACACACCCTTTGTCAAGATTTTTAAAAGTGATATGTCCATTGTGCTGCTTTATAATTGAATATGCTGTAGCAAGCCCTAAACCGTTACCTGTCGTTTTGGTAGTAAAAAAAGGCTCAAAAACTTCTTTTGCTATACTGTCAGGTATCCCCGGCCCAAAATCTCTGATAGATATTTTTACATAATCTCCTTCGGGTAAATTAAACTTGTTATCTTTTTCAAAATTAGCTGTATCTATTGAGATATCAATTTCTCCATTATCATTCATTGCTTGTTTGGCATTGATAACAATATTTGTTATTACCTGAGTGATAAAATTGTCATCTACTTCAGCGCAAAATTCTAACTCTTCACTACCTTTACTATTAAAATTTAAAGTTATACTACTCCCTTTAAGTGCAAACTCTGCAGCATCCTTTACAATTTTGCAAATATCAACATTTTTAATTTCAAGGCTACTCCCCTTTGCAAATGTGAGGAGTTGCTTTGTCAAATGTCTGCTTTTTTGGATAAGATTTTCGATTTTAGGTAATTCTTCTTTAAAGTTGTCTTTAGCCTTTATAGCCAAGACATAATTTGATATTGCTCCGAGGTAATTGTTAAAATCGTGAGCAATACCTGCAGCAATCTTGCCTACTGTTTCAAGCTTGTCTATTTTTGATTGAATTTGAATATTCTTCATAGTTGACGTAATATCATTAATCATTATTACGTAATCAAAATCGTTATTATCTTCATTTTGAATTTTTGTTATAGAAATTTCAGCTATTATTTCACCTCTAAGTGTGTTTTTAATGAAGTAATAATCTGCAAGCTTTTCTAAATGTAACAAATCTTCAAAATTTATACTTTTTTTATTGTTATCTTGCATAGGGTATGTCCAGTCATAAATTGTTTTACCAAAATCTAAATTATCAAAAGTATTTTTTGCAGCTTTATTAAAAAATTCTACCTGAAAATTGTTGTTAAACATCATTATAGGCTCATTTAAGTTGTTTAATATTTTTATTAGCTTTTTCCGTTCATTTTTTAGCTGTGCTGTTGCCTTGGCAAGTTTGTAGTTGAAAATAAAGATTATTAATGATGCTATAACAACAAATGAAAGGAATAAGATAATAATCTTTATATAATTTCTTACTAAAAAGGTAATGATTGGATTGTGAAGAAAATACCCTTCTGAAAAATATTTTAATCTTTTATAATAGTAAGAGTTTTCATCAGAAAGAAGATTATTAAGCTCATTATCTATTTTTTCTGTGACTGCCTTATTTAACCCTTTTCTGTAAGCAAAGTGAGTATTTATAGGTTTTACTATTATATTAGTTAAATATAATTCAGTGTTAAGTAATGAGAAAGTATAGCTTCTTGCTATGAGTGCCAAGTCAACACCTTTATTTAAGACGGCATCTATTGATTCATTATAATTATCTACAAAATAGTATTTAGGAGTTATGTTAAGTCCTTCAAGAATTGAGGCAAGACCGTCGTTAGCTACCAAAAATATATCATTAAATTGGACAGCTATGGTTTTGCCTTCAAGGTCATAAAGTGAGCTAATTTTAATGTCTTTTCGAGCAACAACTTGCCCCCAATTTTCAAAAACTGGAAATTTTGAAAAGTCCATGTATTGAAGTCTATATTCAGCGTAACCAATAGGAAAAAATATATCTATTTTCCCCTTTGAAATATCCGAATAAAGCTCACTCCAACTGCCATAGACAAATTCATAATCGATATTATTTTTTTCTGCTATATATTTAAAAATGTCTACTTGAAAACCTTTATATTCACTATTTTCAAAATATGACAAAGGGTTATTATCCCAAAAGCCTACCTTTAACTTTTCGGCAAATGAGTTGATTGAAATAATAAAAAAGATTAATGAAAATATTATTAGCTTATTTTTCATTTTTTATCTAACATATTCCGTATTGTTTTTAGCATTTGAGTTGGCCTATAAGGTTTGTCCATAAATTCTATTTCACATAATGACTGCAGACGCTTAAATTCATCTTTTATCTTATACCCCGTAGTGATGATACATTTTAAGTTTTTATTTATTTTAAGTGCCTCTAAAATCATTTTGTCTCCGTTTAATTCGGGCATATCGTAGTCGGTAATGACAGCATCGATTTTGTTATTTTTTATGATTTCAAGCCCCTCTTTTCCATTAGTAGCTTTAAATACTTTATAACCGTTACTCTCAAAAAAGTTTACAAGTAGAGTAAGAAGCCCTTCTTCATCTTCTGCAATAAGTATACTTTCACTGCCTGCTAAATCGTGCATTGATGGGCTTTTTGTTGTTTCAATCTGTTTTTTGGCTTTATCTTCATTTTTGGCACAGGGCCAAAGTATATCTATTCTCGTGTATTCCCCTTCTACGCTGTCGGCAAAAATGTAACCGCCATTTTGCTTGACTATCCCGTAAACACTTGCAAGCCCCAAACCAGTCCCTTTTCCCACATCCTTTGTGGTAAAAAAAGGCTCAAATACTTTGAGAAGATGTTCTTTTTTTATTCCTATGCCGTTATCCTCAACCGATAACTTCATATAATTGCCATCCTTTACATAACTTAGGTGAGAATATGTTGCCCCATCAACATTATCAAGCGTAATTTTTATTGTTTTGTTTTCCTTCTCAACTACCTCAAGGGCATCCCTTGAGTTTATTATAAGATTCATAATTATCTGATTAAATTGTGTTTTATCTATGTTTATCATACATTCGTCATGTGAAAGTATTTCGAAAGTCAGATTGATATTTTCAGGGATAACCCTTCTAATCATCTTTAAGTTATCATTTATTAGAGAGCTAAATCTTTGAATCTCAGGGATTATAATTTGCTGTCTGCTGTAGCCCAGCAGGTGAGATACAAGTGTGGCAGCTTTATCGGATAACTCTTTTAATTTGTCCAATATATGTGAGCTATTTTCATTTTGTATTTGGTATTGTAATACTTCAAGATAAGCATTAAACCCTGTCAAAATATTATTGAAGTCGTGGGCTACCCCTGCGGCAAGCTGTCCTACAGTTTCAAGTTTTTGCATTTTAAAGAGTGTTTCTTCAAGCTGTTTTTCTTTCGTAATATCTATTTTAATTGCTGCATATTTGATAGTTTGATTATTATCATCTTTTAAAGGGAATATTATCCCATCTTCATAATAAATCTCTCCATTCTTTTTTTTGTTTATTAACGTATCAGCAAATGTATTTCCGGAAGTAATTGTGTCCCTCAGCTTTTTGTAAAATTCTCTGTTTAGCTTACCACTTTTTAATATTCGTGGATTTTGACCGAGTAATTCAGACTTTTCATAGCCTGTTATTTCACAATATCCATCATTGATATACTCAATATTACCGTCTAAGTCGGTTATTACAAAGCCTGTTTTTGACTGCTCAATCATTTTCACGATAAAGGGGAAGTTTAATATTGCAAGATTGCTGTCTGTAATTTCCTCAAATACAAGCATTGTCCAGTATTTTGAGTCATTGTTTATTTTAAAAGGATAAACCTGAATTTGAGCTAATATGGTATTGCCATCTTTTTTTAGATATTTTGTGCATAGGTTTCTATAGATTTTACCATCTATTTGAGATTTACATACAATACATTCATCTTCAGTTTCCAAGCTTTTATGTACAAGAAAATGAAAGTCTTTCCCCAAAAGCTCAGATTTATCATTATAGCCTAAGATGTCTAATGCAGGATCATTTGCCAAAATAACATTTTTATACGTGTCAAGTATACAAATCCCTTTTTGACTTGAATTAAGCACTATTTCGAGAATTTTATTTTCAATTATTTCATCCATCTGTTATCTACCTTAAGATTTTTATTGATTTCTGCCACTAAATCATCTGTTGAGAAAGGTTTTTTTAGAAATGTATAATTGCTTTTTATACTCATAATTTCATCATCATCTTCATAACCTGAGATAAAAATTACAGGTAAGTGCCCATATTTTTCCTTTATAGTTTCATAAAGCTTTCCCCCTGTCATACCGGGCATCCTGATATCTATTACTGCTATATCGATTAACGGGAAATACTCTTTTAATTTTTCAAGGGCATCTTGCGGATTGTTTGACTGAATTAGATTAAATCCTCTTTTTTCAAGATTAGCTGCAAATGCTTCTCTTATTATGTCATCATCATCCACAAAAAAAACGGTTTTGTTACTATCTAACTCATCAAAAAGCTCCAATTCGTCAAAATGTTCGTTTTCTTCTTCGTTATTTAAAACGGGCAGAAGTATTGTCACGGTAGTACCCACTCCGTAAATACTTTCAATCTTTATGTCCCCGTTTAACGCATTTATGATAGAAAGGATAACAGGCAGACTAAGGCCTTTCCCCTTGCCGGCTTTTGCGGTATATTCTACGGAAAATATATTTTGTAAATTATCCTCCTTAATACCTATTCCGTTGTCTTTGATAATTATTTCTATATATTTGCCGTCAGATAAATATGTGTGACCTTTGATATCTTTTTCATTCAATATAATTTCTATCTTCCCTTTCTCTTCACCTTTGGCCATTATCGCTTCGGCACTGTTTTGCAATATACTTGTAAATATTTGAAGTATTTGAGTATAGTCACTCATTATTGTTGCATTTTCAGTATTTAATACTAAGGTAATGTTGAGGCTTTCAGAGAAAATCTCTTTGAAAAGTTTTTTGTGCTCAAGAAGAAAATTTGCAAGGTCTATCTTCTCCCTTGTAATATTATCGTCAGGAAAAAGATTTTCATATTTGCCTATCAATTTTGACATATTTTCAAGCAATGATTCGCTTTTGATGAGATATGCATTGCCATTATGAGTCATTTGCAACAAGTCATTTATCACCAAAAGCTCAGTCAGTTTATCTTTCATGTCAGAGATTAGATTTCTTATTAGTTGAGCATTGTATTTCATAAGCTCAAGGTTTTTTAGTTTGTTGGTAAGCCCTATTAAATCGGTAATATTGACTAACGTGCCTTGGTGCAATATTTCACTGTCTTCATCATCCCACATTTCGACATTTGCAAGGACATCGATAATCTTATTTTTTGCCGTCTTAAATTTAATATGGTAATTTTTGAGCTTTTTATTTTTTTGAAGGGCTTCAAGAAATACTTTTCTATCATCTATATTGAAATAAAAGTCCTCGATTTTTTTGCCGATTAGATTATTAAGGTCAGTTTCAAAAAGCTCGGCTGCAGCCTTGTTAGCTTCTAATATCTTACCATCTTTTGAGATAGTGTAGATTGGTATTCCGGCATTTTCAAAAATTATTTTGTATTTTTTCTCTATATTTTTGTTACACATAGGCTAACCTCTTTTTAAGTGTTGATTTTTAAATTATAATTTATATATAATTAAACTTCAATGAGAAATTACTTGTTATTGTGCTATAATTTATTATTAAATGCATTCGGGAGTGCTTAATTGGGAGAGCTTACAAAGACCAGAATATATGCTAAAAGCATAAATGAAGGGTTTGAAAAGGCTAAAAAATATTTTAATAAGGATTTTTCTGAGCTTGAATATAAGCTTATTTCATCAGACGGTGAGGGGGATAAAAAATATCTCCTTGAATTTTCTCTAAAATCTTCAAATATCGGAAAGTCAGGAAAACTTTTTGAAGAAGTTTTTTTAGATGATTTTGAGGTAATGATTACAAAAAACAAGATGAAGGCTTATATTTTAGTCCCTCCAAAGCCCAAAAAAATTGACAGAGATTATATTTTAGAGCTTTTAAATGAAAATGGTGTAAAAAAAGGGATTATGGAGGATAAGATTGACCTCCTTGTGCACCTTGTCAATTCAGAGAGTAAAAAAATTGAATCTACATTTTTGGTGGCTGAAGGTAAGCCTGCTGTTAACGGTTATAATGCGGAAGTGCTGCTTAAATCGGATGAGCAGCAGGAAGATTTTTTCGTCGAAGAGTCGCTTGATAGGATAGATTATAAAAATATTAAGAAAAATAAGCTTGGAATTGTGAAGAAGGACTCGCCTGTCGCATATTATAACCCACCTACAAAGGGGAAGTCAGGCTTTTTAGTCACCGGAGAGATATTAGAGGCAAAAGACGGCGAGGATATTATAGTAAAGCTCAATGAAAATGTACTAAAAAAAAATAATATATTTTACAGCACTATTGACGGCCTTTTGGGGTATAAGTTTATTGGGAATGTGGTAGAGCTTGAAGTATCAAACGTATATTTTGTAAGAGGGAATGTTGATTACAAAACGGGTAATATTGAGTTCCCCGGCTCTGTTATTATTACAGGGGAGCTTCAGGCAGGTTTTACCGTAAAGTCGGGTGAAAATATTATTGCCAATACGATATCAGGTGAAGCGCATGCAAAAGGGAATATTATTGTCAAGGAAGGGATTATAGGGAGTAGCCACGCTAAAAGGTGCAAGGTAAGAGCCGGTAAGTCTGTTGAGGCTACATTTATACAGTTTGCGGATGTAGTGGCAAATGAAGATATTGCTGTTAAAAATCTTATTAGAGATTCCATGGTGGTCACAGACGGTAAGATAACCTGCCTTGGTAAGCCTGGTAACATATACGGCGGTGTATTCTATGCCACAAAAGGTTTGGAAGCAAATATCCTTGGTTCACCGTCATTTACAAAGACAAAAATAGTAGTAGGTGCTTCCGCAAAATACGTATCAAGGCTTTCAAAGCTTACCGAGGAAAAGAATAATTTGGAAAAATCGTTGCAACAAATATTAAATTTTTTGGGTAGCATTGAGCAGAGGATGGACTCACTGGATGAAGAAAAGAGGAAAGTTGTTAATAGGCTAATAGAGGAAAAGAAAAAAGTTAGAAGAAACCTTTACCACATTTATCAAAGTATGGATGAAATAAAATCAAGGCTGAAAGAGGGGGTTGACAGTGAGATAATTTTTCATAAAGAGGCAATGCCAGGCGTGATAGCTGCAATTGGAGAATATTATTTAGAATTAAATAAGCTAGTGAGGGCGGGTAAATTTATTTTTAATCCGGAGAAAAAGGAAGTGGAAGTAGTAAGTTTAAAATAGTTGGTAAAATGTAATTAGTAAACAGTAAGAAAAGTAGTAAATAATGATAAAGGCTTAATATTCAAATATTTAAACTTTAACATGTTGTCGCGAATTGTCTATTAAGTTCAAATTATTTAATCTTTAACGCAAACAGCCTCAACCTCGATATCAACATCTTTGGGGAGTCTTGCTACTTCCACAACTGCGCGGGCAGGTTTATGGCTGCCAAAAAATTCTTCATAGATAGCATTTATTTTGGCAAAGTTATTCATATCTTTAATAAAGACAGTTACCTTTGCAACTTCGTTTAAGCTGAATCCTGCATGCTCAATAATATTTTTTAGATTGTTAAGCACAAGTTTTGTTTCATCTTCTATGTTTGTTAAGACAAGCTCACCTGTTTGAGGATTTATAGGTATTTGACCTGAAACAAAAAGCATATTGTTTACCTTAACAGCTTGAGAATATGGACCTATTGCAGCAGGTGCATTTTTTGTGTTTATAAATTCCATATTTTCCCTCCGTTTTAAATTTTTAAGGCTCTGATTACCCGCCAAGATAATGTGTATTTTTTATTTGCGGTCTCTATCGGTTTAAAAAATGATTCAAAAAATTCGTTATCCTTGAAAAGGGGGTTAAAGTAATTGTCATTTCCAAAAATCGCCTTTATCTCCTCAAGAGAAGTTTCCTGCATTATAGTTTCCTCTTTGACATCTACAAATATATTGCTCAATGAATTTTTTAATGTCACAAACCAGCGGTTTAACTTTTCTTTTACTGCATTTTGGGATATCTGACTCAGACCGTTTAAGATATCTTTGCCATATTCGTCATAAATATCGGGATAAACTACAAGTATTAGTCTGCCGGCGAGGTTTAGACATCTATGAAGCGAATGTATTACATCGTATAAAGGCTGAAATTTGTATGTTCCGCCCATAGATATCAATAAGTCGCATTTCAACCTATTTATGGTAAAAGCAAGATTCCCTTGCACAGGGACAGATATTATTCCGTCAATAGTTTTTATATTGGAAAAAGCCACATTATAGATTCTACCGAAAACCTTTTTTTCTTTAAGATAACCAGCTGTCAAATAATCGTTAAATGATATATCACAAACAGTGAGATTTTTATTCCCCTGAATATTAAGTCCGTCAAAAATCTTGAGATAAGTTAAAAATTTTTCTTCAGCTTTCGTAAAATTCATAAACATCCTTTACTAAAAAAAAATCTTAATGTATATTCGCCTAAAAATTATAGGCAGTTTTATATATTTATCAATACCCAAAATTTAAATTTACAAGAGGTGTGAGAATATAATGGATATTAATTATGTTTATCAGATGATTATGCCTGAAATGGAAAGTGTTGAAAAGGAGCTTATTAGAAACCTTGATTCTGATGTTGAGATGGTTAATGAAGTGGCCTCTTATGTATTTGAAAGTGGCGGCAAGAGGTTAAGGCCTGTGTTTATGGTGTTAGCTTCAAAGTTGTGTGGTTACTCCGGAGATAGAGCCACAGTTTTAAGTGGTGTGGTAGAGTATATTCATACTGCCACTTTGCTTCATGATGATGTTATTGACGGGGCAAAATACAGACGTGGCAGAAAAAGCGCAAATAATGTTTTTGGTAATGATATAACCGTGCTTTGCGGTGATTTTCTTTATTCAAGAGCCTTTATAAACCTTGTAAAGGATGGAGATGCAAGGGTGCAGATGATATTGGCAAATGCAGCTAAAACAATGAGTGAAGGGGAAGTATTTCAGCTGGTCAAAACTGCAGAGTTTAGCCTTAAAATAGAAGATTATTTAAAGATTATTTTTAGTAAGACAGCTGTCCTGTTTTCTGCTTGCTGTGAGATTGGTGGGATTTTAGGTGGCTTGGAAGATGAAAAAGTAAAAAATCTTGCTGAGTTTGGCAAAGTGGTTGGGCTTGCCTTTCAGATGAGTGACGATATTCTTGATTATCTTGGTGACCCTGAAAAAACAGGTAAAAAACCAGGTACTGATTTGAATGAAGGGAAGATGACTTTACCTCTTATTTTGTTAAGAGATATGGCTGACAAGAATGAAAAACAGAGATTAAGGGATATTATAGTCTCTGAAAATGCCAGCGAGGAAGATTTAACATATATTATCTCCTTGATGAAAAAATATGATATCAAAACCGCTTCGGAAAGGTATGTGGATGATTATGTAAATAAATCAAAAGAGCTTTTAAATATATTTCCTAAAAATGAATACAGGGACGCCCTTGAATTTTTGGCCGAATATGTCATAAAAAGAGACAGGTAAATGTTAAAACTGGCAAGTTATTTTGAATCACTTGCTGAAGATGGGGCTGTAAGATGTAATTTATGCCCCCATAGATGTAAAATCAAAAAGGGTGGGGCAGGGTTATGCCTGATAAGAAAAAATATAGATGGCAGACTTTATCAGACATCCTACGGTGAAGTTACATCCGTTAATATTGACCCGATTGAGAAAAAACCACTGTATCACTTTTATCCTACTTCTAAGATTTTATCCATTGGTACAAATGGTTGCAATCTGAAATGTGAATTTTGCCAAAATTATACAATCAGCACACAGGAAACTTTTAGAGAGGAAGTGTCAATTTCAGATTTGGTAAATTTGGCGAAAAAACATAACAGTATAGGGATTGCATACACTTATAACGAGCCTACAATATGGTTTGAATATGTGTTAGACTGTGGAAAAGCTTTTAGAGATAATGGCTTGAAAAATGTAGTTGTCAGTAATGGCAATATAAATAAAGAGCCACTGTTAGAGCTTATTAAGGTAATTGATGCTGCCAATATCGATTTGAAGGGGTTTACCGATGAGTTTTACAAATGGGTCAAAGGGGACCTTGAAACAGTCAAAAATACAATAAAAACTCTATTTGAAAATAATATCCATACGGAAGTTACTTTCCTTTTGATACCTAATAGAAATGATAATATAGATGATTTTAGGCGTATGTGTAAATTTTTAAAAGATATAAGTGTTGATATACCCCTTCATATTTCAAGGTATTTTCCTACTTATAAATGCACTGAGCTTCCCACAAGTATTGAAAAGATGATAGAATTTTATAAAGAAGCAAAAATATATTTAAATTATGTTTATTTGGGCAATGTCAATGCAGGTGATAATGGTAACAGCTATTGTCCTGATTGCGGCAATTTGCTTATCAAAAGGGATGGTTATTACACTGAAGTTATAAATAAAAGGGATTTTTGCGAAAAATGTTCAAAAAAATTGTATTTTCAACTTTAGCCCTATTGTTAATTACCGCCTGTAATCAAACATTTGTATCAAAGACCGGCTTTTGGATGGGCACTATCGTAGAGGTGACCTTTGATGCAGATAAAAGTAAAGAGGTGGATGAAGCATTAAGGTATCTTGAATCGCTCGAGAGCAAAATAAATAAATTTACCCTTAATTTAGATGAAAAAGGTGCAGCAGAATATGATGATGATATAAAATACCTTTTAAGTCGTAACGATTATTTTAAAACACTTTCAGGAGGAAGGTTTGATATTTCAGTAGGCACAATCGGTTATCTTTACGGGTTTCCTGAAGGGCCATATAAAGTGCCGAATGAAAGTACTTTAACTGAGTCACTTGAAAAAGTTCATAAAAATAGATTTTTAATCAAAGATGGCAAAATTATAAAAAGTGAAGATATTAGGATAGATATGGGTGCTTATGCCAAAGGCTATATTGTGGATAAGGCAAGCGGGTATCTTAAGCAGAAAGGTGTAAACAACTTTATTTTTAATGCAGGTGGTGACCTTTTTGCATCAGGAAACAAGAATGGGAAAAAATGGAAAATAGCAATCAAACACCCTGATGGTGAAGGCAAATTTTTAAGTGTAATCGGTTTGAGTGACAAGGCTGTAGCTACCAGTGGAAATTATGAGCGTTATTTTGAAAAGGATGGTAAGCGATATATCCACATATTTGATGCCTTAAGCGGTGAAAATGCAAACAATTATAAGAGTATAAGTGTTATCGCTGAAAATGTGGAAAAAGCTGATGGCCTTGCTACCGTATTTTTTCTTCTCTCAAAAAATGATATAAAAAGTATATGTGCCAAAGAAAACACTCCTGTAATGATTTATACACTTGATAATAAACTATTAAAATATTGCGGTTGGGAAAATTTTGAAATTAATTAAGCCGTTTGACATTGTTATTATCGCAGTATTGCTTTTGATTTCTTTGTCTATGATAATCTTAAATATCAAGAGTAGCGGAGAGAAACATTTTTTTCTTTATATAGATGACAAAAAGATTGAAATTAAAAATAGGGAAGGGCTTATCGATTTAAAAGATTACGGCAAAAATGTTATTGTTGAGATAACAGACGGAAAGGCAAGATTTGTTGAATCTGACTGTCGGGATAAAATTTGCATAAAGACAGAATTTATTGAGAGGTGTAAAGAGGTTGCCGTATGTCTGCCAAATAAGGTAGCTCTTGAAATAAAATGTATTGAGAATAAATTTGATGCAATTTCACAATAAAAGTGCCCTTGTCGGAATATTGACAGCTTTGTGTATAGTATTAGGATTTATGGAGATATTTATTCCAAGTCCCATCCCCTTTTTAAGACTTGGACTTGCAAATATTCCCATTATGATAGGGATATTCATCTTTGATGAAAAAAAATATGTTGTATACATAGCTTTATTAAAGTCATTTTTGCTACCTATTATTTCAGGTAACTTTTTTATAAAGATTATAGTTAGTATGCCATCTACAATTATTTCTACTGTAATAATGTTAATTATATATAAAATATTTTCAAAAAAGATTACTGCTGTTTCAATAGGTGCAGTAGGAGGATATTTTCATATTATTGTTCAACTTATTGTAATTAAAGTTTTTTTTATAAAATATCTTGATATTTATAAAATTATCCCTTATTTTTCACTACTTGGTCTTATAACCGGAATTTTAACGGGTATAATTGTTGAATATACAATAAAAAATATTATGAAGGTGAATGATGTTACAGAAAATTATTCTGGCTAGCGGCAGCCCGAGGAGGCGGGAGATTTTTACAAAGTTAGGTATAAATTTCCAATATGTTACTTCAGAGGTAGAAGAAAAGTTTGACGAGAATACTAATGTTGAAGAGCAGGTTATGAAAATTGCCGCTATGAAGGCGTATAGGGTTGCAAGTATCTATGATGAGGCTTTTATTGTGGGGGCTGATACAATTGTATATCTTGATAACCAGATAATTGGTAAGCCTAAAGATGCATACGATGCTCAACGTATATTAAAACTTTTAAGTGGAAAAATGCATGAAGTTATTACCGGTGTGGCTGTCGTAAATAAAAAACATAAAATATGTGAAATGTTTTATCAAAAGACGGAAGTATATTTTAAGAAGCTTAATGATGAAATAATCAATTGGTATATCGATTCTGAAGAGCCCCTTGATAAAGCAGGCGCTTACGGAATTCAAGGGAAGGGGAGTTTGCTCGTGGAAAAGATATATGGTGATTATGACAATGTAGTGGGGCTTCCTGCCGGTAAGCTACTTGAAACATTTGGAAAGCTTGGAATAAGACCTTATGGAGGATTTCATGAATTATAAAAGTATAGCGGATATGTTTTTGACTATTGCTAAGAAAAAGGGGTCAAAAAAATATATATTTTTTGAGGATAAGGTTTATAAATTTTCTCAAACAAGAGATTTGGTAATAAAATATGCTAACGCCTTGAAAGAGCAGGGTTTGAAAAAAGGTGATAGGGTAGGTGTGCTTCTTGAAAATTCCCCGGAGTTTATATTTTCAATTTTTGCTATATTTTTAAATGGTGCTGTTGCCGTGCCAATAAACACATTTTTGAAAGATGAAGAGATAAGCTATATATTAAATAACTGTGAAGCAAAATTTTTGATTACTTCAGACAATTTTTGGAGTGAAGTAAAAGAATTAAATGTGCCTTCACTTGTCAATAAATTTTCTTTTCAGGATGGCAATCTGACTAATCTTAGTAAAGTTGCCGAAGGCCAGACTCTTGATTTTGAAGTGCCTGAGATGGATTTAGAAGATATCGCTATTTTAATCTATACTTCAGGGACAACAGGTAATCCCAAAGGGGCTATGCTTACTCATATGAATCTATTGTCAAATGTAGATGCTTGCAACAAAGCTTTCAAAATTAAAAATAATGACAGATTTTTATTATTTTTACCTATGTTTCATTCATATGCATTTACTACTTGCATTATGCTTCCCACTTATGTTGGGTGTTCGATAATTATATTAAAGTCAGTAATGGAGCTTAAAAAGAAGAGCTTTAAAAATGTCCTTCTTTTCAAACGTCCTACCTTTTTTCTTGGTGTGCCGCAGGTATATACTGCTTTAAGTAAAGCAAAGCTTCCAGGCTGGTTTATAAAATTTTTATACCCTGTGAGGATACATGTAAGTGGTGGAGCACCGCTTCCTGAGGAAATATTGAAAGAATTTGAGGGTAAATTTAAAAGACCGATAATTGAAGGGTATGGGTTATCTGAAGCTTCCCCTGTAGTGGCAGTTAATCGCCTTGAGGAGCAGAGAGCTTATTCTGTTGGGCCAGCTTTGCCTGGGGTAGAAGTGAAAGTGGTAGATGATAACGAAGAAGAATTACCAGTAGGTGCAGTGGGGGAATTAATTGTGAAAGGTCCAAATGTTATGAAAGGTTATTGGGGCCTGCCTGAAGTAACAAAGATGACAATTAAAAATGGATGGCTTTTTACCGGGGATATGGCAAGGCTTGATGAAGATGGATTTATTTATATTGTTGATAGAAAGAAAGATTTGATAATTGTTAAAGGGATAAACCTTTATCCGAGAGAGATAGAAGAATTGTTATATACCGTTGACGGGGTTGAGGCTGCTGCTGTTATAGGTATTCCAGATAAGGCAAGCGGAGAAGTCCCGGTAGCTTATCTTTTACCAAAAGAGGGAGCAAAACTTGACCCTGCTGCAATTAAAGAGTTTCTAAAAGAGCATTTGGCAAATTTTAAGGTGCCAAGACATATCTATGTTGTTGATGAGTTACCTTTGACTGCTACGGGCAAAGTGTTAAAGAGAAAGCTAAAAGAGCAAGTGCTTTCAAAAGGTATGAATGTATAAAAATTATATGATATTACTAATTTAGCACCTAATATTGGGTGCTAAATCTTTTGTAGTCATGTCATATGCGATTAAAAAAAAGTTTGACATAAGTAAAAATTTTTTTTAAATAAGTCACATACCCAAAGTATTTATATTTATTAAAAAAAGATGTGTGGAGTGCTATGGATATTAATGAGTGCTATGATACTTTGGGTTTGACAAGGGATGCTTCGTTTGAGCAGGTCCATAAACGATTTATAGAGCTATCAAAAAGATTCCACCCGGACAGTAAATTTAACATAAGTGATACAGATAAAGTTTACTATCAGGAAAGGTTTAAAGAGATTAATGAAGCTTATCAGACTATAAAAAGTTCTTATGATGGTAAAACGATAGCTATTACAGAAAATAGAAACAGAAACTTGAGTAATTATGATATTGCTAAAGCTTACTATGCAAAGGGGGTGAATTTCCTTAAAGAGGGGGATATAAATAATGCCCTTGATTGCTTTTTAAATGCATACAGGAAAGACGAGACCAATCCGAGATATCTTCGCAATGTAGTAAAGTGCCTTATGGAAAAACCAAGAAGGCTTCATGAGTCAAAAGAATATTGTATGAAGCTGATTAAGCTTGAAGATTACAACGGTGAAAATTTCTTTTTGCTTGGCAAAATTTATTATAAAGCTGAGCTGAAAAGTGCAGCCTTAAATTATCTTAAAAAGGCTAAAATGTTAAATTATAAAAATAGTGAGCTTGATACTCTTCTTGAAGAGCTTGACGGAAAACCCGGATTTGCAAGGAAAGTGTTTTCAATTTTTGGAAAAAATAAAGATTAACTTTAGGGCAGGTAAACCCAGAAGATTTTGGCTACTTTATTGCTTATGTTTTTTACTTTGTGCTTTTTGGATGAGTTAAAATAAAAATACTCATCTTTTTCTAATTCATGAGTTATACCATCTAATGACAGCTGAATCTTCCCTTCAAGTATGTACCCTTGCTCTTCCCCCTCATGCTTTAATTCTTGCTCGTATCCACCATTTGGCATTAATTCTACGAGGTAGGTTTTCATTTTTAGTTTTGGGTTGTCAATGAGAAGATAAAGATTGTACTCCCCTTTTTTGGAGTAAATAAGCCTCGCATCATCAGCTAATTTAAAAACCTCTTTATTAATATGCAACCTATTATCTTCATCTTCAAAAAATTCAGCCAAAGTAAGGCCAAAAAAGGATGCAATCTGTTTTAGTGTTGATATGGAAGGGGTAGCTTTATTGTTTTCAATCATGGAAATATAGCTTTTAGTCTTCCCAATGGCATTGGCAAGCTGTAAAAGGCTTACCCCTTGAGATTTTCTTAGTGATTTGAGCTTTATGTGAAAATTTTTCTGAATCATATGGCAAAAAAAAGAGCCCGTATGGGCTCATCTTTTTATTAGTTTAAAGAGTCTTTAAAAAGTTTTCCTGGCAAAAACTTTGGAGATTTTTTAGCTGGAATTTCAATTGTTTCGCCAGTTTGAGGGTTTCTACCTTTTCTTGCTTTTCTCTCAGAAACGGAAAAAGTACCAAAGCCAACCAATGTAACCTTGTCTCCCCCTTTAAGAGCTTCAACCACTGACTCTTCGAAAGCTTTTAATACTCTTTCGATATCAGCCTTTTTTACAGTACCAGCTTTCTCTGCTACCTTTTCAATCAATTCTTTCTTATTCATCTATACCTCCTAGATTTAAAAATAACCGCCATTACTGTATAGCCTATGTTTACAAACATTTCAAACATTTTTTTTCCCTAAAATGAAAAAAAGCTCTCTTATAATTTTTGCTGCTACAATTGTTGATACGCCTGATTGATCATAGTGAGGTGAGAGCTCAACAACATCACAGCCTATTATATTCATATCATGCAGATTTCTTATTTTTTCCAGAAGTTGGATGTAAGTATAGCCTCCCGGTTCAGGAGTGCCTGTCCCAGGGAATATTGATGGATCAAGAACGTCAAGATCAACAGTTAAATAGACAGGTGCGTTACCAATAATTTTTTTGATATCATCAATCGGTCTGTTTAAAGTATTGTGTTTTTTTATAAGCTGATATTCTTCTTTTGTACCGCTTCTAATACCGTATTGGAATATTTTACCAAAACCTGTGATATCAGAAATTCTTCTTATAACCGTTGCATGAGATAAAGTGTCGCCTAAATAGTCGTCCCTTAAATCCGCATGTGCATCAAAATGGATTACATAAAGTTCAGGAAATTTGTCATACAATGCTTGAAATACCGGCAATGTAACAAGATGTTCTCCTCCAATGGCAAATACCTTTTTGTCTGATAAAGATTTTGTTTTTTCATAAATCATGGATAATGTTCTTTTAACATCGCCAAAAGGGAGCTCAATGTCACCTGTATCGCAAACCGATATATTTTCTTCTAAATCCGCATCAAATACAGGTGAGTACGTTTCTAACCCGTAAGATGCCTCTCTGATAGCATTTGGAGCAAATCTTGAGCCAGGCCTGTAACTACTAGTTCCATCGTAAGGCAGGCCGATTAAAGCAATCTCAGCTTCTTTTAACTCTTTGTTACAACCGATAAAACAGTTAGATATTGCCATATTTACCTCAATAAGTTTTATAGTTTTCCATTAGATAATTTGTAACATAGTCCTTTATAGATTCCTCTAATGTAGAAAAATCTTTTTCGTATCCCACACTCTTGAGCTTATCCATATCTGCTTCAGTAAAATATTGATATCTGTCTCTTAAATCTTCCGGCATATCAAAATATTCTATTTGACCATCTATGCCACTGTATTTAATAACACTTTCAGCCAAATCGTTAAAAGTCCTTGCAGTACCTGTTCCAAGGTTGTAAATATCTGATTTTGTTTGTTTTTCATAAAAAAATGTCAAGACTTTGCAAACATCAAGCACGTAAACAAAATCTCGTTTTTGCTCACCATCTTTATAACCGTCTTTGTGGGATTTAAAGAGACGTATCTTTTTTGTTTCTTTTAATTGGTTGTAAGCATGGAATATAACGCTTGCCATTCTTCCTTTATGATATTCATTTGGACCAAACACATTGAAAAACTTAAACCCTGCCCAGAAAGGTGGCTTGTCATTTTGCCTTAAAACCCACTCATCAAAAATCTGTTTGGAAAAACCGTAAGGGTTTAAAGGGCGAAGTTTGTTAATGAATTCGGTGTTGTCTGAATATCCGTATTCGCCTGCACCGTATGTTGCTGCACTGCTTGCATAAATAAATGGTATTTTTTTATCTTCGGCATATTTAAAAAGCTTTTTACTGTAGCCAAAATTTACGCTCATTAGATAATCAAGGTTTAATTCCGTAGTGTCTGCGCAAGCACCAATATGGAAAATAAATTTGATGTTATTAAAATTTCCAAGATTTTCAATAAAATAGTCCCTGTCAACAAAATCGATATATTTTTTCCCAAGTAAATTTTTCCATTTTTCTTTTGCTCCCAGCTTATCAACAGCCAAGATTCTATCTTCACCAAGCTTATTCAGATATCCCATCAGATAGCTGCCAATAAATCCTGCTGCTCCTGTAATAAGTATCATATAAAACCCCTTTAATTTTGATTTAGTAATGAAATAAACTTTAACACATTTAAAATCAAGATATTTGTTTTCAATATTGTTTGATTTTTTAAAAGGATTAAATATTTTATTTTGGAAAGTATGAATAAAAAAGGCATCCTTGCGGATGCCTTGAGTTATTTTATAAAGAGCTCAGCAATCTGAATAGCATTAAGTGCAGCACCCTTTCTTAATTGGTCACCAACAACCCAGAAACTCAAACTATTTTCAGCAGATATGTCTTTTCTTATTCTTCCCACATAGCAGTCATCTTTGCCTGCTACAAAAAGTGGCATAGGGTATTCATTTTTGTCTGGATTATCTATAATTTGTAAACCTTTAGCTGAAGCAAAAAGTTCTTTTGCCTTTTCAACAGATATCTCTTTCTCAGTTTCAACAGTGACAGCTTCTGAGTGTGCAGATAAAACAGGCACCCTGACACAAGTAGCACTTACCTTAATTGTATCGTCACCCATTATCTTTCTTGTTTCATTAAACATTTTCATCTCTTCTTTTGTGTAGCCGTTTTCAGTAAATTTATCGATATGTGGAATTACGTTAAATAGCAGTTGATGGGCAAAATTTTCTACTTTTAATTCCTTGCCTGCAGCCCAATCTCTTGTCTGTTTCATGAGCTCTTCCATTGCCTTAGCCCCTGCACCGGAGGCAGACTGATAAGAAGAAACTACAACCCTTTTAATCTTTGAATAGTCATGAAGTGGTTTGAGCGCAACTACCATAATGATTGTTGTGCAGTTAGGATTTGCAATAATTCCGTTGTGTTTGAAAGCATCTTGTGGGTTTACTTCAGGCACAACAAGAGGTACATCCCTATCCATCCTGAATGCAGAGCTGTTATCAATTACAAGTGCACCTGCTTTAGCTGCTGAAGGAGCAAATTCAAGACTTCTTGAACCGCCCGCAGAGAAAAGGGCAATATCTACATCCTTGAAAGAATCGTGAGTTAGTTCTTCTACTGTATATTCATTACCCTTAAACTTCAACTTTTTGCCAACAGATCTTGCAGAAGCAAGGAGTTTTAAGTTTTTGATAGGGAAATTTCTCTCTTCTAAAATTTGTAAGAAAGTTTCTCCGACTGCACCGGTGGCACCGGCAATTGCTACATTGTATGCACTCTTTTTAGTAAAATTAGTCATATTGCACCTCACCTTAGGTTTATAAATTTGAACTGTTATTACTATTAGACATAAATGTCAATAATTTTTAGAAGATAATTAAAAATAAAATTATTTTATTAGGATTTAATAGGTTATAAGATAATTTTTGTTTTGCAAACTGTATCAATTCAGTTGAAAAATATTTGTGCAGCTGTTACAAAGTCGCATGGAAAATAAAAGATTCACTTACACAATAAACAATAGAAAGTTTGTAATATCAAACGGTGCATTTGGCAGCGGTGAACACGAGACCACGAAAGGGTGTCTGAAATTAATTGGGGAGATGAATTTAAATGGTAAGTCTTTTTTAGATATTGGTTGTGGCACAGGGATATTGTCGATAGCAGCTTCCATGTGCGGTGCTGAAAATATTGTGGGTTTTGATATATCTTATAAGGCTTGTGTGACCAGTAAATTGAATATCATAGCCAATAATCTTGATAATATTTATATAGCTTGCGGAGATAACAACTGTATCAAATCAAAGTTTGATGTAATTGTGGCAAATATTTATGTAGATATAATTCTTAATCTACTCGAATATAATTTTCAAAGTTTAAAATCGGAAGGGGAGCTTGTTTTATCAGGCATCCCCATTGAGGATGCCTATTTTGTGAAATCTAAATATATAAACAGTGGATTTAAGTTTATAAGAGCCATTTATCACGAGGATTTTGTGACAATGCTTTATAAAAAGCTATGATAACCTGTTTTTGTAGTCAAAATAATCAAAATCCTTTTGATACGTTATAGTATAATCTTTGTCAAAGTAGATTATTGAGGGAAGTTCTATCCCATTAAATGTGGTATTTTTGACGAAAGAGTATAACGCCATATCAAGCAAAACCAATCTATCACCAACTTTCAGCGGGTTTTTGAACGTGTATGTACCTATAAAATCACCTGCCAGGCAAGATATCCCTCCAAGCCTGTAAGTGTATTTGTAAACACCTGGTTTGTCAGCTCCAATTATTTTTGGAGTATATGGCATTGCTAAAACATCAGGCATATGTGTTTCAGCGGAGCAGTCAAGAATAGCTATGTCAATTCCATTATAAATTATATCAAGCACTTCAGTGACAAATACACCAGCATTGAGCACCACTGCTTCACCCGGCTCGAGATATACATTGATGTTATTATGTTTTTTTCTAAATTTATTTATAGTTTCAATCAATAAATTGATATCGTAATCTTCACGAGTGATGTGATGACCTCCGCCAAAATTTACCCATTTTAACTTATCAATATATTTTCCAAATCTATTTTCAAAACTTTCAAGCACCCTTACAAGTACATCCGCATTTTGCTCACACATCGCATGAAAATGAAGGCCGTCTAACTGAGCAATATCAAAGTCAGTCAAATTTTCAGGGTTGACGCCAAACCTTGAGCCGACAGCACAAGGATCGTAAAGCTCAACTTCAACTTCAGAGTATCCGGGATTTACTCTCAAGCCCACTTCTTTCCCGTTCGATTTTGCCAAGTGTGCATATTTGTTAAACTGGTTGACAGAGTTGAATATTATGTGATCAGAATATTGTAAAACCTCATCAAATTGTTTTTTTGTAAAAGCGGGAGCAAAAGTATGTACCTCTTTTGAAAATTCTTCCCTTCCAAGTCTTGCCTCAACTGGACCGCTGGCACAGACTCCATGGAGATATTTTTTTATTATGTTAAATCCATAAGGTTGTGCAAATGCTTTTAAAGCAAGGAGTATTTTCGCTCCTGTCTCTTTTTGAACATAATCTAAAACTTGACAATTTTCCTCAATTTTCTTTTCACTGATAAGGTAGCAGGGTGTTTTAACCCTGCCGGTTATCTTTGTGGGAAAATATGTTTCTGCAATATCTACAAACTTTTTCATTCAGGTAATTTCCCGTCAAAATCGGTTACCTGCCATGGTAGACCGTATTTATTGAGCGCTTCCATAAATTTATCAGGGTCAAGTTGCTCTACATTAAATACCCCTTCACCTTTCCACTCACCGGTTAGAAACATCATAGCACCGATCATAGCAGGTACTCCGGTAGTGTAAGATACAGCTTGAGCTTGTACTTCTTTGTAGGCTTCTGCGTGGTCACATACATTATAGATGTATTTTTTAAATCTCTTGCCACCCTTTATACCGTCAAAAACGCAGCCGATTACAGTTTTCCCTTTATAGTTTTCCCCTAAGCTACCAGGGTCAGGCAACAGTGCTTTTAAAAATTTCAGTGGGACTACTTTACACCCTTCGTAATCTACTTCATCAATTCTTGTCATTCCAACATTTTGTAAAACTTTTAAATGAGTAAGGTAATTATCTGAAAAGGTCATCCAAAAGCGAATCCTTTTTAATCCTTTTATATTTTTTACAAGGGATTCCATCTCTTCGTGATATAAAAGATAGCTTTCTCTTGGTCCTGCTTCAGGATAATTAAATGTAAAATGAACGGAGCCATCTTCAATAATAGGTGGTGTTTCTACCCATTTACCTTCATTCCAATGTCTAACAACTTGGGTGACTTCCCGTATATTGATTTCAGGGTTAAAATTTGTCGCAAATGGATGCCCGTGGTCACCGGCATTGCAATCTAATATGTCAATATAATTAATTTCATCGTATAAGTGTTTTTGTGCATAAGCACAGAAAATATTTGTAACCCCCGGGTCAAAACCACAGCCTAAAATAGCCATTAACCCTTTTTCTTTAAATTTATCCTGATAAGCCCACTGCCAACTGTATTCAAAATGAGCTGTATCGATAGGCTCATAATTTGCAGTGTCAAGATAGTTTACTCCTGCTTCAAGGCAGGCATCCATAATTGTCAAGTCTTGATAAGGGAGTGCAACATTAATTACCAAATCAGGGTTATACTTTTTAAATAGTGCTACCAAATCCTTAACGTTATCAGCATCAACCTGCTCAACATTAATATCTACATTATAATTTTTCTTTACCTCTTTTGCTATTTGCTCACATTTAGATAATGTCCTGCTTGCCAGGCATATTTCTGTAAATACATTCGGCAAACTTGCACATTTTTTAGCAACAACGTTTCCAACGCCTCCAGCGCCAATAATAATTACTTTTCCCATAATTGCTCCTTTTTAGTCATTTTTACATCCTGCAATGGTTTTAAGA
The DNA here is from genome assembly GCF_020480685.1 of Deferrivibrio essentukiensis. Taxonomy (NCBI): domain Bacteria; kingdom Pseudomonadati; phylum Deferribacterota; class Deferribacteres; order Deferribacterales; family Deferrivibrionaceae; genus Deferrivibrio; species Deferrivibrio essentukiensis. Next base: position 30,908 of record NZ_JAJAFU010000015.1, on the reverse strand, counting down.
TAACAGTTTTCACTCAGGAAAACATATAGTTTACCTAAAATATAGCTCCTCATATCATCATTTATCTTTTTTGATTCTTCTATTTTTTGTTTTAATCTTCTTTCAACATCTTTTATATCATAATCCATATCATCAAGTATATCCAAAATATTTTGGGCTTCAATGATATTTTTTATTTCGTAATTACCTTCTTCATCAAAATCCACAGTTAATTCAGTCGGATGGGTGAATAGGTTATGCTGCATCCCCATTGTTTCTTGATAAGCTCCTACAAGAAAGAAGCATAAAAAGTAATCTTCCTCAATGAGATTTACATCGTGTAAAAATAGAGGCTTTTGAGTATCAAAAGATATTTCCCCATCACTATCACAAGTTATATCCCATAAGCTTGCAGATCTTGTTGGTTTTTCATCTAATTTTTCAAGGGGCATAACTGGGAAATTTTGTCCGAGCCCCCAATAGTCGGGAAGGCTTTGGAATATTGAGAAATTTAAAAGGTATCTTTCTTGAATCATATTTTGAATATTTATTATGTCAGTTAGATCTTTATTCCTTAATAAATCCACAGCTTTTTTGATAATAAGGTGAACAAGTATCTCGGTATTACTCCTGTCTATCAAATCAATGTAACCAAGATCAAAAAGGGTTAAGAGGGATTCCATGTGATCCAAACTGTCATGTAAAAATTCTATGGCATTATTTTCATTCATTATCTTATACAGCTCGTATAATTCATCAATTAACGGTGGATTTTTTTCTTTAAGATTCAACTCTTTTTGATCGTATTCCTGAGAAAAAAGCTCAAGGACAGGTGCTACCACAATGGCATGACTTGCCGCTATAAATCTTCCTGCTTCTATGTATATATCAGGTTCTGGAACCTTTTTATTTTGTGCAATCATTTTCAAAAGATATACAACGTCACTTGTAAATTCTTCCAATGTATAGTTTTTTTCATATATTCCTTTGTGTTGGCTATATTCAACGGCAAGTCCGCCCCCAAGGTCAACAGAGTTTAAGTTTGTTGCCCCCATTTTGTAAAGTTCAGCATAAATGTTACCAGCTTCACGCAACGCCTTTTTCATTGGTGAAATTTCGCTAATTTGTGAGCCGATATGAAAATGTATCATTTTAAAATTTTCTAGCATATCGGCTTGTTTTAACATTGTCATAGCCTCTACAAGCTCCGCAGAAGTAAGTCCAAACTTTGAGTTTATGCCGCCACTTTTGGCCCAAATGCCGATACCTGAGCTGTGTAGTCTGATTCTTAGGCCAATATTGGGGTAAGGTGATCCCATCTCTTTTGCTACTTCCAGTATTGTTTCAAGCTCATTAATACCTTCTATTGTGATTGTGATATCGTGCCCCATTTGAGCAGCAATAAATCCAAGTGTTATCATTTCTTTATCTTTAAAACCATTAACAATTATGGGGCTGCCGAGATTTGTGTAGCTCATAGCAATGATAAGCTCAGGTTTACTGCCCGCTTCAAGCCCGTAGTTATAACCTTGGGAGATTTCGGTTAATGGTATTACAAAATTTGGGAATTGATTAACTTTAAGAGGGAATACACCGTTAAATTTCCCATTATATGAATATTCTTTCATCGATTTTTCAAAACTCTCAAAGAGTGTGTCTATCTGATTTTTAATGAGATGTGGAAATCTTATTAGCAAAGGACCTTTGTAGCCTTCGCTTCTGACATCTTTTACGATATCCACTATTGCAGGCTTTTTACCATGATTAATAATTACTTTACCGTCTTTAATTTTAAAATAATTCTTGGACCAAATTTTTATTCCATAATCCATATATTTACCTCAAAAAAGGATTGGTTTTCTTTTCAAAACCTATAGTTGTTTTATCCCCATGTCCTGGTATTACTACTGTCTCACTTGGCAACTTAAATAATTTATTTTTAATCCCGCTTACCAGCGCATCGAAATCTGAGTAAGGAAAATCAGTCCTCCCTATTGAGAGGTAAAAAAGGGAGTCCCCCGATATTAGAATATGTTGATTCTCAATTAGATAACACATACCCCCTGGAGTGTGCCCCGGGGTTGCAATAGCTCTAATTTTGACCCCCTCAATTTCAAAAATATCACCGTCCTTGACATCTTTGTCTATAATTGGAGCTTTTCTTGGGGGTAGGCCGAAAATAACAGCCTGTTTAGCAGAGTCTTCCATAATTTGCTCATCCTTTTTTGAGACGTAAAATGGAATATTATATTTTTCTTTTATTTCATTTACAGCGCCAATGTGGTCAAAATGACCGTGTGTGTTTAAGATAAATAACGGCGTCAGTTTATTCTTTGTGAGATACTCATCTATTTCTTTAAAATCATCACCCGGGTCAAATATTATACATTTGTCATTAACTGAAAAAATGGAGCAGTTTACATAAAGGGGGCCTACATTTAAAATCTGAAGTTTCATCTCTTCTCCCATGAAAACTTATTTTTCTTGTTTTTCTAAGATTATAGTTACAGGGCCGTTATTTACAAGGCCAATTTTCATTTTTGCTCCAAATACACCTGTTTTAACTTTACTCTCTCCAAGTATATTTTTGCATTTTTCTATAAATTTTTCATAATATCTTACAGCTTTTTCAGGATGCATTGCATTCATAAAATCAGGTCTCATCCCCTTTTTAACTTCACCTGCCAGAGTAAATTGACTTACTATCAATAGCTCTCCCTCAATATCCTGAACGGATAAGTCCATCTTCCCAGAATCATTTTCAAAGATACGAAGTCCGCAGACCTTTTTTGACATAAAATCGATATAAGATTCTTCATCATTATTAAAGAAGCCCACAAGGACCAAGAGACCTTTTTCTATTTGAGAATATATTTTTCCATCTATTTCAACGTAAGCGGAATCAGCCCTTTGGATGCAGCATTTCACTTGAGTACTCTCCTTATATTAACTTTTAGTACTGCTAAACAAAGAAAGTAAGTCATAGCAGAAATTAAAATTACAATCAATAGGTTTAAACTGTAATGTTTTAATATTGTTACAACTGTAGCCATTATTGCAGAAGCTGAAACTATTTTCAAAATAATTGCCAAGTTGTTTTTAAAATTAAAACTATAATCTCTGATATATGCATACAAAAGAAATGCATTGATTCCAGCGGCAAACGAGGATGCAAGTGCAATGCCTGCGTGAGAAAACCATTTTATAAACAATAGCATGAAAATTACATTACAAATAAATGAGATTGCTGCTATTTTTACGGGAGTTTTTGTATCTTTTCGCGAATGGAAAACTTTTGTAAAAAGGTTTACAAAAGAAAAGAATATTAATCCGGCTGAATACATAATGAGAGCTGAAGCAGTTTGCGCTGCATCAAGTGCTGTAAAGTGGTTTCTCTGATAAATAAAACGTGTAATTTCGTCAGATAGTAAGATAAGACCAATTGTTGCAGGGAGTATTATTAAAATGATGGCAATAAATGCTTTGTCAATAAGGTTGTGTTGTTTTGATTGTGTATCAATTATGTCAGTTTTGCTAAGTTCGGCAAGTGCTACCCCGCTTAGTGCAACAGAAAATACACCAAGTGGGAATTGAAAGAGGCGATTTGCATAATATAGATATGAAATGCTCCCCTCATTTAAAAAAGAGGCTATAATTCTACCAACGGTAAAGTTTAATTGGCTAATGCCAACTCCAAAAATAGACGGAATTATAAGTAAGAATGTTTTTTTTACATTATCTGACATTTTAAGGTTTGATTGTATTCTGTAGCCGTAAATGTAAGAGAATACAAATAATAATAGTAATTGTAAAATTCCGCCTACGAAAACACCGTAAGCCAAATAATAAATATTATTATCAAATATCCACCCAATATAAGCCCCTGCTATCATTGAAATGTTTAAAAGGGCTGTAGATGATTGGGGGATAAAAAAACTTCCAAGAAGATTTAAAAAGCCAGCAAATATTGAAGATATGCTTATAAATAGAAGATACGGCATAACAATCTTCAAAATGTTTGAAGCAAAAATGACCATCTCTTTATCGGTTGCATACCCAGGCAGAAATAATAAAATAAAGTATTTGGAAAAGATTATTATAATAAAGGTTAATAATCCTACAATTAAGAACAAATATGTAATTATTTTTGTCATATATGTGTTGGAATATTTGACCCCTTTATTTCTATTTTCCGCTAAAATGGGGATAAATGCAGAAGAAAGTGCCCCTTCTGCAAATAAGGCTCTGAATAAGTTTGGAATGGCAAATGCAACAAAAAAAGCATCGGTATATTTGGAAGCACCGAAAAGAGCGGCAATAACTAAGTCCCTGATAAGTCCAAATATTCTACTGGTAAATACTCCGAAGCTTGAGTGTAATATTTTTGCAAATAAAGAACGTTTTTTTTCTTTAAATTTCATTATAGTTAAACTTCAATAACCTCTTTTTGAATATTTTAGCTACAGTTTTTCTAAAATTTACTTTACACATAACATTATACAAGTTATAATACGATATAGTTAAAAATGGAAGTAATTTTATCTTTTAAAGGAGGCTGTCGGTTATGACTAAATCAGAATTAATTGAAAAGCTATCAGAAGAATACCCTGATATGACTAAGAAGCAGATTGAGTTTATTGTAAATGGTGTGTTTTCATCTATTAAAGATACTCTTAAAAGTGGTGGTAAGGTAGAGATTAGGGGATTTGGAAGTTTTAAAGTCAGAGAAAAATCTGCAAAAACCGGAAGAAACCCTAAAACTGGGGAAAAGGTTGAAGTTCCTGCCAAAAAAGTTCCTTATTTTAAACCTGGGAAAGAGATTAAGGAGCAGTTAATAAACCTTTAATAAAAATTATACTGTTTTAAATGTTTTTTAAAATAAAAAAGGCACCGTTTTAGGTGCCTTTTATTTAATTGCCGAACCTCGGCAATTAGTTTCTAAGCTCAGCTAAAGCCCGAGTGTCCACAAGAGGATGTTGAGCCCGCATTTCCCACAGAAGAAACTTTACTCATCTTCTTTTCTACATTTTGAGATTTGCAAGAAGGGCATTCAACCTTTGCGTCTTGTTTTATTACAAGCTTTGAAAAAATATTTTTGCAATCTTTGCATTCATATTCGTAAATCGGCATTTATAACCTCTTGAATGTGCCCTAAAGGTGTTTGTTCAATGCGTCGACATAGACGCCTTTAGGTTGAACGCCTATAAACTGCTCAACAACCTTTCCACCTTTAAAGATAATAACGGTAGGAATGCTCATGATGCCAAACTGAGCAGCCAATTGCTGATTGTCGTCAACGTTTACTTTCCCTACCTTTGCTTTACCTTCAAATTCCTTAGCTATTTGGTCGATAGTAGGGGTAAGCATCTTACAGGGACCGCACCATACAGCCCAAAAGTCCACAAGTACCGGAACATCGCTATCTAACACTTCACTCTTAAAATTTTCGGTCGTAAATACAGTTGCCATCCATTACCTCCTAAATTGATTGATTTCACAATATATATTTTATACAAAAATTGTCAACAAAAACGAAAAAGTATTACTCTTTAAAAGTAAATTATGTTAGGATGAGTTTAGGTTTAATAATAGGTTATATCGGAGGCGGATGTGACAGAAAATATCGTTAAATATTTTAAAGAAATTTCCGGAGTCCCAAGGTGTTCAAAAAATGAAGGTAAAATTATTCAATATTTAAAAGGTTGGGCGGAAAAAAATAATTTCCCTTTTACTGAAGATAGGGGGAACAATCTTTTCGTTTATGTTGGTGACAATGCGGAAAAAGTAGCATTACAAAGTCATCTGGATATGGTGTGTGAAAAATCTCCTGAAGTTAATCATGATTTTACTAAAGACCCCATAAATATTATAATTGATGGTGATATTATTAAAGCTAATGGGACTACACTCGGAGCTGACAATGGTATTGGTGTTGCAATGATGATGACTTTGGCTGAAGATAAAGATATTTTAAAAAATAAAGGCCTTGAATTGCTTTTTACAGTGGATGAAGAGACGGGCCTAAACGGTGCAAATAACTTGGAAAGCGGACTTTTGAGCTCCAAATATATGATTAATCTTGATTCGGAAGATGATGATGAAATAATTATCGGTTGTGCAGGTGGAAGGGACTTGTATGGGGATAAAAAATATAATTTTTTGAAAAGTCAGGTTGCATATTCATACCAAATTGAAATAACCGGACTTTTTGGCGGGCATTCGGGTGTAGATATAGATAAAAATAGACTTAATGCTATAAAATTGATGGGGGAGATTCTTAATTTTATTGGGGATATAGAGATTTCCCTTATTAATGGAGGGACAAGGCATAATGTTATACCAACCGGTGCTATTTCAGTTTTTAACTCTAATCTGTCTTATGATGAAATAGAAAAAATATGCAAAGAGTTTGAAGAAAAATATAAAAATATAGAGAGTAAACTAAATGTAGCTCTTTCAAAAAATGAAAATTTGGTTAATTCACTAAATAAATATGATAGTAAAGAGTTAATCTCTCTTATACAGGAGCTTCCATATGGCGTTATGGAGAGGCAGGAAAACCATGTAGTATTATCATCGAATCTTGCTAAAGTTACTACTGATGGTGGTATAATTAAATTTTTGCTTAGTATAAGAAGCTCTGATAAAGAATTAAAAGAAAAACTAAATGAAAAAATATCCTCTATTTTTAAAAAATTTAATTATAGCTTTTTTAGTGATAATGACTATCCGGCTTGGCAGCCTGACTTCAATTCAAAGCTTTTAGGTATTGCCAAACAAATTTACGACAACAATTATTCTGATTTAAAAGTTAAGATTATTCACGCTGGGCTTGAGTGTGGAATTATAAAAGAAAAGTATCCTGAGATTGATGTGATTTCCATCGGCCCTAATATAAAATTTCCACACAGTGTAAATGAAAATGTCAGTATTTCATCTATAAATAAAGTTTATCGTTGGTGCAAAGAGATAATATTATCACTTTCGTAATATTGTCCCGGGCTGAAAATCTTTGGGGAGGTTTGGAGTAGGGTAGGTTTTAAAACCTGCTTCTTCAAACTCCCTCCGTATTTTTTTGCTGCATGCGTAAGTTACTACCACTCCATCATCAGACAAGAGCGTATAGAGTCTTTTGTATATATTAATATTCCACATTTCCGGATTTTTTGATTTACTAAATGGGTCAAAGAAAATAATATCGAAATTATTTTTCAGACTGAATAAGGTTTTTGAGGCATCACCATATACAATATTAAGTCGAAAATTGTTTTTTATCCCTGATGTTATCAAATCTTTTAAAAGGGAATAACCTTTATAAGGGAAGAATATAAGGCTATTTTTTACCAATTCTACGACTTCCTTGTCGATTTCCAGGGAGGTTATATCAAGTATATTTGTGGCATCAGTTTTAAGAGCTTCATTTAGCGTAATTGCAAGATTGTAGCCAAGCCCAAAACATATGTCGAGCAGCCTAACACTTGAAATTTTTAATTTTTCTACGATTTCTGAAGCCAAAACAAATTTATAGAGGCTTTCACTATATGCTCCGACTGATTTAGCTCTGTAGGCCTCGTTAAATGTAAGGTTAAAGAATGAAAAAGAGCCATCAGTTGTGGCAAAAATTTTTTTATCTTTACCGTATAGTGGGACTAAATTGGGCATTCTCAAATACTATATGTCTTGAATCATTAACTTTTTCCGGGTAATCGTCCCTAAAATGTCCGCCACGACTCCCTTTTCTTGCAAGAGCAGCTTCAGCCATCAATTTTCCTACTACAAACATGTTTCTGACTTCTCCTGAATATCTGTCAAAAGGGGTAGCGTTTAAAAACTGATTAAGATATTTATCGATAAAATTTATAGCAGTATTTAGCGACTTTTCGTTTCTTATTACGCTTACATTCTCCCACATTACCCTTTGAAGCTCGGTTTTTAAAGCTTTATAGTCAATTGATTGATCCATTTTTTCTGTTGTAGGTGCAACGGGCTTTAGAGGCTCATCATATTTTGTATCTATTATAGCAGCTTTAGCCGACCTTGCGCCAAAGACTACACCTTCAAGTAGTGAGTTACTTGCGAGTCTGTTAGCGCCATGGACTCCCGTGCAGGCTGTTTCCCCACATGCATAAAGTCCGTAGATATTTGTTCTGCCCCATATATCTGTTTCTATTCCACCCATGTAGTAATGAGCTGCCGGGCTTACAGGAATTAAGTCTTTTGTGATATCTATGCCGTAATTCAAGCACGTAGAATATATCTTAGGGAATCTATTTTTTAAGTAATTACTATCAATGTGAGTAAGGTCCATATAAACAAATTTTGAGTTTGTTTTTTGCATTTCAAAAAATATTGCCCTGCTTACAATATCCCTTGGAGCAAGCTCCCCTTGTTCGTGGTAGTTATGGCAAAATCTTTCCTTATGAATATTTCTTAAAACGGCACCTTCCCCACGCATCGATTCACTTAAAAGGAATGCAGGTGCACCTTCGATGTGAAGCCCGGTAGGGTGAAATTGAAAAAATTCCATATCCTTAAGTGTTGCATTTGCTCTAAATGCTATGGCCATACCGTCTCCGGTGGCAACTTCAGGGTTTGTAGTCCTTTCAAAAAGTCTCCCGGCACCACCGGTGGCAAGAATAACAGCCTTTGAATAAAAGTAGTGAAATGAGTTTTCATTTTCGTTGATTGCAACTACACCACAGATTTTGTTACCACATTTTATCAAATCAACAATAAAGTAATTCTCAACTTTATCAATATTTTCAATTTTTGATACATATTCCTTTAATGCCCTTACTATCTCATGCCCGGTTGCGTCCCCTTTGGCATGTATTATCCTATTAACGCTGTGTGCGGCTTCCCTTGTAAAAGATAGATGGTCACCATGCATATCAAACATGGCTCCCATCTGTATAAGCTCCTTGATATATTTTGGTCCTTCTTCAACAAGGGTCATAACAGCATCTTTATCGCAAAGTCCATCTCCGGCTTTTATGGTATCTTCATAGTGCAGATAAATATCGTCATCGTCAGACAATACTACAGCTACACCACCTTGAGCGTATTCCGTATTACTTTCTCCTAAGAAAGATTTGGTAATTATTCCTACGCTACCTTGCTTAGAAAGTTCAACGGCAGCTCTAAGCCCGGCTACTCCGCTTCCTAAAACTATATAGTCATAATATGTAAATCCCATTAGAATCTAAGCCCCAATTTTAATCCATACTGCTTTACTTCACCAATACTTGCTTCTACGGTAATGTTAAGAAGTGGTAGTGGTGATACCTGCAAACCGATAAGACCGCGGTATATTGTTTCGTGAACATCATCAAGGCTCACTAAATCACTGTTTTCGCTTGCATTTACTCTCAGCATTGTAACGCCGGCATAAGGTGTAAGGAAGAGGAAACCTTTACTTATAAGCAAATCTCCTGAATATGTGTTAATATCAAGCTCATCAACACCTTCAAGTTTTGAAAAAGCACCTCTAATGCTTATGGCAGGCATTGTAATACCACCTTCAAGAATTGCATATTTCAGCTCTACACCCCAAAGCCTTATGTCAGTAGAAGGGACTGAAGAGTACATTGCACCTATATCCAGATTAAACGGTAATCCTTTTTGCAAGTGAATCCTTGCTGTAGGTATCATCGGTATTGTATCTTCATTTTTAAATGTAAATTTCCAGTAATCTCTGTTATCGTTAATATCAGTAACAATTACTTCGGCAGCAGCATCAAAGCCGGTAATGCCGAGTGGTTCAGCAGGTGACATTGGATTGAATGCCAAGGCAACGCCAAGCTCTTTTGAAACAGATTTAAATAGGTCTTGACTAAGTTGAGAATCTAATTTGATTTCTTTGGCAAACGAAGCTGAAGCTATCAACAATAAAAGTAAGATAGCAAGTGTCAGAGTTTTTTTCATTTTTTCCTCCTTTTTAGGTCTGGCAGACCGGTATCTTTATGAAGATATTTTCTACTTCTTGTAAATGCCCCAAACTTAACTGACTTGCACTTTTTCTTAATTTCTTTAAGCATATTCTTAATACCCAATATCTCTTCTTCTAATATTTTATCACTTTTAAAAAAAATGTCACCATCAATTGCCATATTTGAAAGCTTTAGGAAATTTAAGTTATATGTGGTTAAAAAGTCAATAAGACTTTGAACATTTGGTTTAATGTCGGTAAATCCGGGTAGCACACTTAGGTTTAAAATAATTTCAAAGCCATATATTTTAGATGTATCAATAAGTTTCTGTGCATACTTAAAGTAAGTTTCATACTCTTGGTGAAAACCGAGCATACTGTGGGCAAAGGAGTTGTTCAAAGATGAAATGTTTAATGTCATTATGTCAATATCACTGTTAAGTATAGATTTCATTGCTTCTATATTTATCTGATATGGCTCAATATTAATCGTAAGGTTGTCATTTTTTTTGATCTTTTTCAAACAGTCACAGATTTTTGATATAACCTTTTCCTGGGTGAGGTTAGAAAAGGTAATTACAACATCTTTTTGATTGTCATTTAAAAAATTTATCAAATCGGTCAATTCATTCACAGAATTATTTTCAAGGTAAAAAGTGTCAAGAATCAGTTCGTTACCGAAAGGTGTGAGGTTTTCAATATCTCTATATATCGCTTTTGACATTTTGGCAAAGTGAGAGATTAGAGCATTGTTGCCATTATAACTCATAAAAATATCTTTGAAGCTTTTAGTTTGTGTAATATCTGAAGTTTGTATATCTATCTTAATGGCAGAAAAGTAAAATTTTTCATCCATAAACCCAACAGGGGTATGTGCCTCATTAGTCAATATTGTTTGGCCTGTTTTTTTTAATGCAGGTAGACTTACCCTCAAGTATCCTTTTGGCGGAGTGGTATAAATAGGGAAACCGCCGTCAAATTCTATTATTTTTGCAGTTTCCTGGTCATAACCTAACGGCTTTGCCCCTTCGATAAATTTTATTTTAGAATATTTGGGGAGCTCTTCAAGTTCTGACTCATAAGGGACTATATCAAAATTATTTGTTCTACAACACATTTTTAACGCGGGATGATCATATATATTTCCGTTTTTATCTGCAAAAAGTAAATTTGGAATATTATACATCTGTCACCTTTGTGTTTGTATTTCTATTAAATAAGCTCCAAATAGTATTGTTTTTTTGAATATTTTGCAATATATATCTAATGGTTTAAAAATAATTTTGAGGTGAGTTATGACAGATATTATTGATGTATATGCAAGGGAGATTTTAGATTCAAGGGGAAATCCGACTGTTGAAGTTGAAGTGGTTACAAGTGATGGAACGGTAGGAGTTGCGGCAGTTCCGTCAGGAGCATCCACAGGTGAATTTGAAGCGGTAGAGTTAAGAGATGGGGACAAAGATAGATTTGCAGGAAAAGGGGTGCTTAAAGCTGTCCAAAATGTAAACGAAGTAATTGCCCCTGAAATAGAAGGGATAGATGTATTGGAACAAAAATTAATAGATGAAATTTTGCTTGATATCGACGGGACTAAGAATAAAGAGAAATTAGGTGCTAATGCAATTTTAGGTGTTTCTCTTGCCTGCGCAAAAGCCGCTGCAAATGCTCTTGGGCTTCCTCTTTACAGATATATAGGTGGTACATTTGCTCATCAGCTTCCTGCTCCTATGATGAATATCTTAAATGGCGGAAAACATGCTGACAACAATGTTGATATACAAGAATTTATGATTATGCCTCTCGGTGCTTCTTCCTTTAAAGAAGCTTTAAGAATGGGGACTGAAACTTTCCATAGTCTAAAAAAAGTGTTGGGTGAGAAAGGGTATAGTACTTCAGTCGGTGATGAGGGTGGATTTGCACCAAATTTGAAATCAAATGAAGAGGCATTGGAAGTTATTTTGATGGCAATTGAAAAGGCCGGTTATAAGGCTGGTGAGGATATATATTTGGCCCTTGATGTAGCATCAAGTGAAATTTATAGAGATGGTAAGTATATAATGGCTGCGGAGAAAAATCCTGAGAAGAGTGTTGATGATATGATTGAGTACTATAGATATTTAATTGCAAAATATCCAATAATTTCAATTGAAGATGGTTTGGCTGAAGATGACTGGGATGGTTGGAAAAAGCTTACAGATGCAATTGGAGATAAAGTGCAGCTTGTGGGGGATGACCTTTTTGTTACAAATACAGAAAGGCTTAAGAAAGGTATAGATAACAAAATAGCAAACTCTATATTAATTAAATTAAATCAAATTGGTACACTAACTGAAACTTTGGCTGCCATTGAAATGGCTAAAAGAGCAGGTTATACATGTGTAATTTCCCACCGCTCTGGAGAGACTGAAGATACTACTATAGCTGATTTAGCAGTTGCAGTTAATGCAGGGCAGATTAAAACAGGCTCTGCTTGCAGGACTGATAGAGTTTGTAAATATAATCAACTTATTAGGATAGAAGAAGAATTGCTTGATCAAAGTTTTTATCCGGGACTTCAAGCTTTTTATAATTTAAAGTAGGTGTGCTTAATGTTTTATGAAGAAAAATTAGCAAGGCTTATTTGTGAATACAGTCTTGATATAAAAGAAAATCAAATAGTCGAAATCAGAGGTGAGGTTTGTGCCGAGCCTCTGATTAAGGCACTTTATAAAAAAATATTGCAAATGGGGGCTTACCCTATTGTTAAAATGAGCTTTACCGAGCAATTGTCTTATTTTTATAAATATGCGAATGAAAATCAACTAAAGCTGATTCCCGAAAGCATGATGGTTGGCGCGAAAACTCATCATGCCTTGATTCATATCGATTCTGAGTCAAACACAAAACAGTTATCGGTTGTGGATAAACAGAAAGTAGCTTTAAATAGAAATGCTACAAAGATTTTGAAGGATATAATGTTTGAAAGGGAAGCAAAGGGTGATTTTAAATGGACAATTGCTCCTTATCCCACATCAAGTATGGCTCAAGATGCCGAAATGGATATAGAGTCGTATTCTCAGTTTGTATTTGATGCGTGCAAGCTTAATGAAGATGACCCTGTTGCTGCTTGGAATAATGTAAAAGATTATCAAGAAGGGATTGTCAAGCGGTTAACCGGCACAAAGATTGTTAGAATAGTTGGAGATAAGACAGATTTGACTCTCAATGTGGAAGGTAGAAAGTGGATAAATTGCTGCGGCAAACATAATATGCCTGACGGGGAAGTTTTTACAAGCCCTGTTGAAAATAGTGCAACAGGGACAATGTTTTTTGATATGCCTACATCATTTTTAGGAGTGGAAGTTCAAGGTGTATTGTTAAAGTTTGAAAATGGAAAAGTGATTGATGCTAAGGCCGAAAAAAATGAAGATTTCCTGATAAAGATGCTTGAGACTGACGAAGGGGCTAAGTTTGTCGGCGAAATAGCCTTTGGACTTAATGACAATATAAAATTTCCATCTAAAAATATTCTTTTTGATGAAAAAATAGGTGAGACCATGCATTTAGCTGTCGGCTCATCATATCCTGAGGCAGGTGGTAAAAATAAATCAGGGCTTCACTGGGATTTGATAAAATCAATGAAAAACGGCGAAGTTTTCTGCGACGGAAAGCTTATTTATAAAAATGGAAGGTTTATTGATGGATAAGTTTTACTTTTATGGCCCGGTAAAAACCTTTTTCAAGTATGAAAAGGATGAAATATTTACCGAGCTTCTAAATGATTTTAATAAAGTAGGCGTTGTTTCTGGCAAGATTTCCATTTATAAGACCGGATTTAAAGATTTTTTGGTTGATACATTTAAAGGGAAAGAGTTTTTATTCTTCGATGAAGTAGAGGAAAACCCTTCGATAAATACCATTATTAAGGGTGGAAAATTTTTAAGAAAAAATAGATGTGAGATTGTTATCGGTTTTGGGGGTGGTAGTAGCCTTGACGCAGCTAAGGCAATGGCGTGTTTTGCTAATAATGATTTTGGTTTTTATGAGCTTTTGAAGAAAGAAAAGGTCGCTCCGTCACTGCCGTTGATTTTGGTGCCCACTACATGCGGTACGGGTAGTGAGGTAAATAATTATAGCATAATTACGGATAAAGAGGCAGTTGATAAGATAAATTTTTCAAAAGAGTCTACCTTTGCTGATTATGCGGTCCTTTTGCCTGAATACTTAAAATTTTTAAATGAAGAAATTTTGATATCCACTGTATTTGATGCCTTTACACATGCTTTTGAAGGTTATATTTCGCTAAGGGCAACACCTTTCAGCGATTTTATTGCAGAAGAGGCAATGGTAAATATTTTGCAGTTGCTTAAAGATTTTTATGAAAATAATAATTTTAATTATGAGCTTGCCTTATATTCTTCTACACTTGCAGGATTTGTAATACTTCATACGGGGACGACATTGCTGCATGCTTTCGGCTATTATCTTACAAACCACAAACAGATACATCACGGCAAGGCTAACGCAATTTTATTGCCTAAATACTTTCAGATTCTTAAAGATGGAAAGGTTGATAAGATTGACAATGTCTTGAGACTAATTGAAAAGGCTGAATTTGATATGTTTGGCTTTATAGATAAATTTTATATGGGCTCAGATATTAAAAATATTTTACAAGGCAGTGAGATAGAAAAGTTTGTAACTTATTCTATTGGTAAGAAAAATGCTGCATTTACCCCGATAAATACCGACTTTGATAATATTTTGAAATATTTTGTTTGATTTGTGCTATTAATTTTGTTCGTTTTTCGTAGGATAGATTTCAAGTATTTTTTTAATATAAGTCTTTGTTTCAATAAAGTCGGGGACTGACATTTTTTTTAATACATTTTGCGGACCCGCATTGTAAGCGGAAAGTGCAAGTTGTAAATCGTTAAATCTTTTAAGTTGTATTGACAGATACTTTGTTCCTGCTTCAATATTTTCCATATAATTAAAAGGCCTTGTAAAACCCATTTCAAAAAATGTGGCAGGCATTACCTGCATTAGGCCTATTGCACCTGTCCTTGATATAGCAAATTCATTGTATTTAGACTCCACTTCTATTACTGCTTTAACAAGTTCCGGGTCTACGCCATATTTTATTGCAGTTTTATCTATAATTTTATCAATCTCATCTTTTGACGTTTTTCGAATAATGATACCGATATCCGTTAAAATATATTTTACCAAAAGAAATACGCTCGTTGTCCTTGTTTTTACGTAAAATGGGTTGAGCAGAGCTTTGGGATTTAAAGTAGTTACAAAACAGATAGTATTTACGGATAAAATATAAATCAGAAATGATATGAATATCAGTTTATATATTCTTGATAACATATCTTAATATTTCATAAAAAGTGCTTGCGGTCAATTGTTTTAATATGTTATTTTTCCTTAAAAAGTAAACAAGAGGTTATGATGAAGATATCCGATATACTGAAAAGTAAAGATTTTTTAATATCTTTTGAATTTTTCCCACCTAAAAAAGAGGAGAATGAGCATATACTCTTTGAAACTATTTCCAAATTAAAACCATATAATCCTGACTTTGTATCAATTACTTATGGTGCGGGAGGAAGTACGAGGGAAAAAACTGCTTACTGGACAAAACATATAAAAGAGGATTTTGGACTGAATGTAATGATGCATCTTACTTGTGTTGCTGCGACTGCCGAGGAGATTAGTGAAAATTTAAAAATGCTTGAGGAAAATGGCATAAAAAATATTCTTGCTTTAAGAGGTGACCCGCCTAAGGATTTTCCGGAAGATAAGATAAAAAAAGATTTTAAATATGCTTATGAGTTGGTTAGGTTTATTAAAAGTAAAAACGATTTTTCAATAGGTGTTGCCGGCTATCCTGAAGGCCATTTGGAGTCTCCTAATTTAAATAAAGATATTGAGTATTTGAAAATGAAAGTAGATAGTGGTGCGGATTTTGTTGTTACTCAGCTATTTTTCGATAACAGATATTTTTATGATTTTATCGACAGAGCAATAAAGCACAACATAAATGTTCCGATTTTGCCGGGTATTATGCCTATAACTAATATTAATCAAGTTATAAGATTTACTCAGATGTGCGGAGCTACCGTACCTGAAAGTTTGGTGCAAAGTATGGCGGACAAGAGTGAAGAATATATGTTTGAAGTCGGTGTGGAATATTGTATAAAGCAATGTGCCGATTTGAAAAAGCATGGTTGTAAGGGGCTACATTTTTACACATTGAATAAATCCGAAGCTACAAAAATGGTTTTAGAGGGGTTAAAGTGATTTTTGATTACTCTCCTGAATATACCTATCCGCTTTATCGCCCGCCGAGTGAGGCTTATTCTCTCATTTTTCAGATAACGGAAGGTTGTTCTTACAATAAATGCACTTTTTGCGGAATGTATGTTGATAAGCATTTCTCCTTGAAAAGCTTTGATAAATTTAAGCTTGAAGTGGATAGAATGCCTATAAATTACAGGCACGCCGTTAAAAGAATATTTTTGGCTGACGGTGATGCCGTAGCTTATCCTACTGAAGGGCTTATAAGAATACTCGATTATTTGAACGAAAATTTTCCAAATATTGAAAGGATAAGTTCTTATGCCGGAGCACATGCGCTCATGAAAAAGAAAATAGACGAGTGGGAAGAGCTTAGAAAAAGGAAACTGACACTTTTATATTTTGGCTTGGAAAGCGGTAATGATGAAGTCTTGACCCTTATGAATAAGGGGATGAAAAGTCAGAAGGTTAAGAAAAAAATATTGGAGCTGCAAGGTATTGGTTATGACTTTTCAGTAATGGTAATTCTTGGTGCAGGCGGCAAACTTTTATCTGATGTTCATGCTAAAGATACTGCCTTATGGATAAATGATGTAAATCCCAAATATCTTGGTATGCTTACACTTTTTATAAGAAGGAAAAAGGATTATTTTGAAAAAATCATGACTCCTACTATTGGAGATTTGATTGAAGAGTCTAAAAGAATACTGGATGGGATTGAAACGAAAGGAGTTATTTTTAGAAGCAATCATATTTCAAATTTTGTAACTCTAAAAGGGGTTTTAAGCGAAGATAAAGGAAAATTGCTTAATCAAATCGATCAAACTCTTGACTATCTTAAATCAAAAGGTTTGTTCAACAAATACCCTGATTATTATCGTGAAGAGTTTTAATTTTTATGAAAAATATAATCTTTGTCCCTTCCCTAAAAGAAGCTCGCTCTCTTTTTAATATTGATTTTAACATAACCGACAAAGGGTTTTATGAAGGGTATTTGCAAAATTATAAAATAATTGTTTCCGGAGTAAGTAAAACAAATATTTCTATTGCAGCAACTTATACCTTTACAAATGAAGTCCCCGATGTCGCATATCTTGTTGGGATTGCAGGTTGTTACAGACAATCTGATTTAAATATTGGTGATGTCGTATGTGTTTGTGAGGATTTTTTTGTAGATGAGGGTGCTTTAGTAGAAAACAATCTACTGATGTTGCATGAGCTTGGTTTTGGTGTATGTGAATTTAATAAAGTAAAATTTAATCTTCTCAATAATCTTCCTTCTGTTAAATCAAATACAGTTTCTTTTTTAAGCTCAAAAGATTTTTTAGCCGATATCTACCGCAACAAAACTTTAGCCGATATAGAAAACATGGAAGGAGCAAGTTTTGGTTTGGTATGTAGTAAGTTTAAAGTAACACCTTTTCAAATAAGAGCAATTTCAAATTATTGCGGTGACAGAAATAGTCAAGAATGGAATGCAAAGATAGCTCTTGATAATCTTAAGAAATATCTATACGGAAATATTATAAAGATATAATTTCAGTTATTATAAAATGTTATTTTGAAAATACTGTATTTTCATATGCTAATTAACTATTTATCGTATAAATCTTTTTAACTTCTTTTTTTGTGTATTAACATTATACATCTGATTAAATTAATTTATTGACTTTAAAAATAAATTGTGTTTTATTATCACGGTAAAAACTACAAGGGGGATTTTATATGGAAGAAAAAATCAAACAGTTAATGGAGCTTAATGAGAAAGCTGAGCTCGGTGGTGGTGTTGAAAGAATCAAAAAGATGCACAGCCAGGGTAAACTAACCGCAAGGGAGAGAATTGATAAGTTATTGGATAAAGGCACATTTGTTGAGCTTGATAAATTTGTGGTTCATAGGTGTAACTATTTTGGAATGGAAAAAAATAAAATATTAGGTGATGGTGTAGTTACCGGATACGGTAAGATAAATGGTAGAACAGTATTTGTTTTTGCGCAGGATTTTACAGTGTTTGGTGGTTCACTTTCTGAGATGTTTGCCAAAAAGATTTGTAAGATTATGGATCTTGCTATGGAAGTTGGTGCGCCGGTTATTGGTCTTAACGACTCCGGTGGAGCAAGGATTCAGGAAGGGGTTTTATCATTGGCAGGTTATGCTGATATCTTCTTGAGAAACAGCCTTGCAAGTGGTGTTGTACCTCAGATTTCTGCAATTATGGGACCGTGTGCAGGTGGTGCTGTTTATTCTCCTGCTTTGACTGACTTTATTTTTATGGTTAAAGAAACAAGTTATATGTTTATTACAGGCCCTGAAGTTGTAAAAACAGTTACAAGTGAAGTGGTTACAAAAGAGGAGCTTGGCGGGGCAATGACTCACAATACTAAGAGTGGTGTTGCTCACTTTGCAGCTGAAAATGATGAAGATTGTCTTCTTAAGATTAGAGAGCTTATGAGTTACCTTCCAAATAACAATATGGAAGATGCACCGGTTGTACCTACGAAAGATGACCCAAACAGGGTCGAAATGTCTTTAAGGGAAATGGTACCTGTTGATCCTAACAAGCCTTATGATATGAAAGAAATTATTCAGAAAGTTGTAGATGATGGTAATTTCTTTGAGGTTCAGGAGTTTTTTGCAAAAAATATCATTGTTGGTTTTGGAAGACTTAATGGTAAAACTATCGGTATAGTTGCAAATCAGCCTTCAGTTTTAGCAGGTGCTCTTGATATCGACTCATCTGTAAAAGGTGCAAGATTTGTTAGATTCTGTGATGCCTTCAATATCCCTCTCCTTACATTTGTTGATGTTCCAGGATTTATGCCTGGTGTATCACAAGAGTATGGCGGAATAATTAAGCATGGTGCAAAACTTCTTTATGCTTACTGTGAGGCAACTGTTCCTAAAGTTACCCTTATTACAAGAAAGGCATATGGTGGAGCTTATGACGTTTTGAGCTCAAAGCATGTAAGAGGCGATATCAATTATGCTTATCCTACTGCTGAAATTGCAGTTATGGGGCCTGATGGAGCTGTTCAAATTCTATTTAGTAAAGAGGTAGCAAACGCAGAAGACCCTGTAGCCAAGAAAAAAGAGTTGACTGATAACTATAGAGAAACTTTTGCAAATCCATATAGAGCAGCAGAATTGGGGTTTGTTGATGAGGTTATTTTGCCTGAATATACTCGACCAAGATTGATTCAAGCATTTGAACTGTTGGCAAATAAGCGTCAGTCTGTACCACCTAAAAAACATGACAATTTGCCATTATAAAACGAGTATTGGAGGAAAATATGCCTGAGATTAAAAAAGTATTGGTTGCAAATAGAGGAGAAATTGCCATAAGGGTTTTTAGAACTTGCAGAAAGATGGGTATTGCCACAGTTGCTATTTATACACATGCCGACAGAAAGGCTCCACATGTAAGATATGCAGATGAAGCATATTGCATTACTGACAGCCCTGCAGATACAAGTTATCTAAAGCAGGATAGGATTATCGATATTGCAAAGAAAACTGGAGCAGCTATTCACCCCGGATATGGTTTTTATGCTGAAAATGCAGGTTTTAGAAGAGCTTGTGATGATGCGGGTGTGATTTTTATAGGACCTTCTGCAGAGCATATAGAGATGATGGGTAGTAAGACAGGTGCAAGAGCGGCTATGGCTGAAGCTGGTGTGCCTACAGTTCCCGGCACAAAAAATCCTATCAGGGATGTTGAGGAAGCTAAAAAAGTAGCAAGGGAAATAGGTTATCCTATAATGTTAAAAGCCGTTTATGGCGGCGGCGGGAAAGGGATGAGGCTTGTTGAAAAAGAGGAAGATTTTGAATCATCCTTCAGAACGGCGAGCAGTGAGGCCCTTAATGCTTTTGGAAATGGCGATGTATATATGGAAAAATTTATTATTCAGCCGCACCACGTTGAAGTCCAAGTATTAGGCGATATGCATGGCAATGGGATTCACCTTTTTGATAGAGAGTGTTCAATTCAGAGAAGACATCAGAAGGTTATAGAAGAAGCTCCATCCCCTTTTATTTCTGAAGAAACAAGACAAAAAATGTGTGCCGTAGCGGCTGAGGCTGTTAAAAAGATTGGATACTTTAGTGCAGGTACACTTGAATTTATTGTTGGTGCTGACCAAAACTTCTACTTTCTTGAGATGAATACAAGGCTTCAGGTTGAGCACCCTGTAACAGAGCTTATTACAGGAATAGATATAGTTAGACAGATGATTTTTGTAGCAGAAGGAAAGCCTTTAAGTTATAAACAGGAAGATATTACAAGAAGTGGGCATGCAATTGAATGTAGAATTTATGCTGAAGACCCTGCAAATAACTTTGCTCCTTCGCCAGGACTATTAACTGTGTATCAGACACCTGAGGGACCGAATGTAAGGGTTGAGAGTGGTGCTTATCAAGGTTATGAAATTCCCCTTTATTATGACCCTATGATTGCAAAAGTTTGTTCTGTCAGTAAAACAAGACAAGGTGCTATTAGTAATATGAAAAGAATTTTATCAGAATACATGATAGCAGGAATAAAAACTTCTATCCCTTTCCATTTAAGTGTTTTGAAAAATGAAACTTTTTTAAGCGGTGTTTATGATACGGGGTTTATTGACAATAAATTTGATATGGAAGAGATGAAAAGAAGAGCAAATGAGGATGTGGATGTTCCTGTAATTGCGGCAGCTATAAAGCAGCTTCTTTCAGAAAAGATTTCTGCCTCTCGTGCTGTTACAAGACCTGAAGTAGGTGACTCAAACTGGAAACGTTTTGGTAGAAGTGTTAATTTTGCAAAAACATTAGGATAAGAGGTGATATATGGCTGTGAAAAGAAAATATTTTGCTACTGTTGAAGGGCACGAAGAAGAGTTGTTGGTGGATCTTACTGAGGAGGCACCTTCTAATTATACAGTTGTAATTAATGATAAAGAGTACAAGGTCGATTTTGAACAAATCAATGAAACTATTTATTCAGTCATTATAAATGGTAGATCTTATGCTATCGATATGAGTGAGAAAGGTGATAAGTACGAGGTAATAGTTGATGGAGATAACTTTAATGTAGAGATTCTTGATGAGATGAAAAAGTTGATGAGGATGAGAACTTCTTCATCAGTTGAAGGCAGACAGGTTATTGAAGCACCGATGCCAGGATATATTTGGAAAATGCTCAAAGAACCCGGAGACGAAGTTAAGGCTGGTGAACCAATAATGATTTTGGTTGCAATGAAAATGGAGAACGAAATAAAATCTCCAAAAGATGGCGTAGTAACTGAAATATTTGTCAAAGCAAGTGAAGATCCAAATGAAAGTACTGTTGCAATGGGAGATAAATTAGCAATTGTTGAGTAATATTAAAAGAGCCTGTTTATAATGCAGGCTCTTTTTTCTTTTTTTGTTTAATAATAAATAAATATTTAAAGTAACATTTGAAAGGGGATTTTATGAAAAAATACACTATTAAAGATTGGGAAAATCTGGCAAAGAAAGAGATAAAAAGTGATGATTTATCACAGCTTATTTGGAATACTCCTGAAGGATTTCCCGTAAAACCTCTTTATACCTTGGAAGATATAGAAAATTTAGAGACAATAAATACACTTCCAGGCCTTGAGCCTTTTATAAGGGGACCAAGGGCGACAATGTATGCTGTGAAACCCTGGACAATCAGACAGTATGCCGGTTTTTCTACAGCTGAGGAGTCCAATGCCTTTTATAAAAAAAATCTTGCTGCAGGTCAGCAGGGGTTGTCAGTTGCTTTTGACCTTCCAACTCATAGGGGTTATGATTCCGATCATCCAAGAGTTGTTGGGGATGTGGGTAAAGCAGGTGTGGCTATTGACTCCGTAGAAGATATGAAGATACTTTTTGACGGTATCCCTCTTGATAAAGTTTCTGTATCAATGACTATGAATGGTGCCGTTATACCTATTATGGCAAATTTTATTGTAGCAGCTGAAGAGCAGGGAGTATCACAGGAAAAGCTCGCAGGTACTATTCAAAATGATATTTTGAAAGAGTTTATGGTAAGAAATACATATATTTATCCACCAGAGCCGTCAATGAGGATTATTGCAGATATTATTGAGTATACCAGCAAATATATGCCAAAGTTTAACTCAATTAGCATCAGCGGTTATCATATTCAAGAAGCCGGAGCAAATTGTGCTTTAGAGCTTGCTTTTACATTGGCTGACGGTCTTGAGTATATAAGAGCTGCACTTTCAAAAGGTTTGCATATAGATAAATTTGCTCCAAGACTCTCCTTCTTTTTTGGAATAGGGATGAACTTTTTTATGGAAATTGCAAAATTAAGAGCTGCAAGGCTCCTTTGGTCAAAAATTGTAAAAGAGTTTAACCCTTCTGATCCAAGGTCTATGGCACTTAGGACTCATTGTCAGACTTCCGGTTGGAGCTTGACCGAGCAAGACCCTTACAATAATGTTATAAGGACTACTATTGAAGCTATGGCTGCAGTCCTTGGTGGCACGCAGTCTCTTCATACAAATGCCCTTGATGAGGCAATAGCACTTCCGACTGAATTTTCTGCAAGGATAGCAAGAAACACTCAGATTATTATTCAGGAGGAAACAAATATTTGTAATGTAATTGACCCTCTTGGAGGCTCATATTACATAGAAAGCCTTACAAATACTTTGGCGGAAAAGGCTTGGGAGATTATTGAAGAGGTTGAAGAGCTTGGAGGTATGACCAAAGCAATCGAATCAGGTATGCCAAAGCTAAGAATTGAAGAGTCTGCAGCAAGAAAACAGGCAAGAATTGATTCAGGGCTTGATACAATTGTAGGTGTAAATAAATATAAACTTGAAAATGAAGTCCCTGTTGAGATTTTGGAAATAGATAATACGGCTGTAAGGGAAGCACAGATTAAAAGGCTCAATAAGATTAGGGCAGAAAGGGATAACGAATCAGTAAAAAATGCCCTTGAAAAGTTGACAAAAGCTTGCGAAAATAAAGAGCAAAACCTTCTTGAGGTTGCTGTAGAAGCAGCAAGGCTTAGGGCAACAGTTGGTGAAATTTCAGATGCTATGGAAAAGGTCTTTGGTAGACATAAAGCTGAGATAAGGCTTCAATCAGGGGTATATATGAGTGAAGTGCAGGACAAGCAGGATTTTATGCAGGTTAAAGAGCTGGTTGATAGTTTTGCACAAGAGCTTGGCAGAAGGCCAAGGATTTTAATAGCGAAAATGGGGCAGGACGGCCATGATAGAGGTGCGAAAGTCGTAGCTACCGGATATGCTGATTTGGGATTTGATGTGGATGTTGGACCATTATTTCAGACTCCGGATGAGACCGCCAAAATGGCTGTAGAAAATGATGTGCATGTTATAGGGGTTTCAAGTCTTGCCGCCGGGCATAAAACGTTAATTCCTCAATTAATTGAAGAGCTTGAAAAGTTAGGGGCGGACGATATTATTGTTACCGCCGGTGGTGTTATCCCGAGACAGGATTACGACTTTTTATATAAAAGTGGTGTTGCGTGTATATTTGGCCCGGGGACGCCGATTCATGTGGCTGCTAAAGAAGTGGTAGAAGCCATAAAAGCTAAAAAGTATCCAAAAACAGTAAGAAATGAACATAGATGAAATGTTTGAAGGGGTGCTGTCTGGCAACAGGCGGCACCTTGCCAAAGCTATAACACTTATCGAAAGTAAAAGGGAAGAGGACTTTAAAGACTCTCTCAAACTTCTTGATAAACTTGTCCCCTACTCAGGCAATTCTATCAGAATAGGGATTACAGGGACTCCGGGTGTTGGTAAAAGCACTTTTATTGAATCTTTTGGGCTTTACCTTATAAGTAAGGGGTATAAAGTTGCAGTTTTGGCAGTTGACCCATCCTCACAAAAGACAGGTGGCAGCATTCTTGGTGATAAGACGAGAATGGAAGAATTAAGTAGGAGTGATAAAGCATTTATCAGGCCTTCACCATCGGGTGATACATTAGGGGGGGTTGCCAGAAAGACAAGAGAGGCTATGATTGCATGTGAAGCAGCAGGTTATGATGCAATATTGGTTGAGACTGTTGGGGTAGGGCAGTCTGAAGTTGCTGTTGCTGATATGGTAGATATATTTACACTTCTTCTACTACCAAACTCAGGCGATGAATTGCAGGGGATAAAAAGAGGTGTAATGGAGCTGTCTGATGTTATTCTTGTCAATAAGGCTGAAGATGACAATTTAGAAAAAGCAAAGCTTGCGAAATCTCAAATTGAAAATGCCTTAATGATGTTTTCTCACAGAGAAGACGGATGGAATATACCTGTAATTTTGACAAGTGGATTAAAAGGTTTTGGTTTTGAAGACTATTTTAATGCTTTAATGAATTATTTTGATTTAATGAAAAAAACAGGTTTGCTTGTTACAAGAAGGGACTCTCAATATATCTCATGGATGTGGTCAATGGTGGACGATTATATAAAAAGTAAAATTCATAACAATAAAGATATGAAAAACTTGATATCTGAATGTCAAAAAAATATCATTTCAAAGAAATCTTCACCGTTTTCTGTGGCGGAAATTTTAATTGATAACTTGAAAAATATCTTTAATTAATTAGATTTAGCAATTATTACTATAGAAATATTAAATTATTTTTTTAAAAACTGTTGACAAAAATCATAGTACATTTATATTCTAAGTAAGGTATTTGATAGAAATACCAAATACCCTCCTCCCCCCTCCTTAAAATATATGGAGATTGCCGGCTTCAACGAGGCCGGCTTTTTTAATAAGTTCTAACTACGATATAACCTTAATGGTTGTGCATATGTGAAAAAATGGGTCTTTTTCTCTAAAGTATGAATTAATTGCTTGAGCTATTATTGTTTTAAACAATGTAACTATAAAATATCGTTTTTAAGTTTATTTATTTCATTTTGAAAATAATCTCTGATTTCTTTTTTTGAGATTATTATTTTCGGGCATAAATGTTCTATAGTGTCATCAATGATATCGTCTACATAAAGTAATGCAGCAAAAAATAACTTCATGGTAATTCCGCTTAAAATATTTTTACTTAATTCAAATATTTTTTTAAGACCTATATTTGCGTACTTTGTTATAAAATACAGGTCATAGTAATCTCTATAAGTTGCTCTAACAAAGAGTGTATTTACTTTCATAGCAGTCAATTGTTCAATGGTAGCCAAGTTAAATTGCAAAATATTTTTAGGTTTTAAAAAGCTCCATGAAGAATTAAAAAAAGTGATTTTTACTCCATCAGCAAACAAGTCAATTTGTTTGTCTGTCTCATTTAAAATGCTAAAGTTTTTAAAATATTTTGATATATCAATTAATTCTGCTTTGTTGAAATAATTTTCATATGTAAAAAAAACAAGGTCTTCACTTTTTCTGTGATTTAAATGCAAAGCTAAAGCACTTCCACCAACAAAGACATATTTATTTAAAAAATCGCAATTCTTAATTAATTTTAATAATACTTCCCTTGTTTCAGGAAGCAAACTGTTTAATTTTATCAAGTCGTTCATAATTTTTACTTTCAATATTATCAATTTTCATGTTTAAGATGACTCTGGCTATTAACACATTTACTTTTTTAAACCTCTCATCATTTTTCATTTTATCTCGCCAGACATTTTTTACAATTTTAATACCGTATAGTCGTGTTAGTTTTACAATATCTTCAAAGTCACCATATTTTAAAGTATGTTCAATAATTATATCATCACTAAATTTGATGTAGGGGACATTTTTATCATAACTCCAAAAAATCCCATCATTTTTCATTTTATTAAATAAGGCTTCTTTTTTCTTTTCTTTTGACAATATTTGTTTGATATATGACTCTGATAAACCAAAATATTTTGAGATTTTGCTTATTTTATCCCCTTTTAAATAATTTTCAAAAATTTGTTTATTACGTATAAGTTTGCTCATAGTATAGTTTAACATAATTATGTAAAAATTGAATAGTAAAATTTGTTAGTTTTTGCTAAATTAATTATTTATATAAGGAACTAGCACTGTAACCCTTTTATGCTTTTTGCCATATTCAATGATAAAACTTCCTACTTCTTTTCAACTAATTCTAAGATTGAAGAAAATTCAGCTTTTAATTTTCCAACTTTTATGGTTTTCATAATTGTTAATGTCAATAAAATTTAACGTTATTTGATAAGTTATCAGGTAATAAATTTATTTTGGAATATCTTAAACTACCAATATAATTAAGACAAATTGATTAATCTGTTGCAAAAATGAAGATAAAATATTAATTTTAATTTGCAACTTTATTGGTGAGGGTAAGTGATGAAATTTTCTATTTTTACTATAAAAACGATTCTTAAAGACAGATTATTTTTAATGATTTTGTCTTTTATTTTGGTCTATGCGTTTATCCCTGTTTTCAGCTATTTTTCTATGCGTCAGTTACAGGAAATTTCTATTACTATGTCAATCTCTCTTAACTCTTTTATACTTCTTATTTTATCACTTTTTGGAAGTATTTATACTATTTGGCGGGATATTGAGAGAAAATATACATTCACAATGCTCAGTTATCCTATAAAAAGAGTAAGTTATATTATCGGCCGATATGTGGGGTTTGTCATAATATTATTGATAATTACTTTAATAAATTTGGGGTTAGGTGCTATTGCCATAAAAATTTCTGCAGGTTTTTATAAATCTCAGCTTCCTATTATTTGGAGTAATATAGTCATTGCATATCTGTTTTCATTTATGAAATATTCTATAGTGCTTGCTTTGGGATTTTTGTTTGCTTCATTTTCCACATCATTTTTTACACCTGTTTTTTCTACAATAGCTATCTTTTTAGCGGGAAACTCTATTCAAGGGATTTATGACTACCTTATGAAAGAATCAGACAAAATGGCCTCATATCTTAAAAGTATAGTTTCTTTCTTTTACTATATTTTGCCTAATTTATCAGCTTTTGATATGACGTCTTACGCAGCATACTCTTTGAAAATTAACATTAATTCTATTCTGTTTTCTATAGGTTATTTTATATTGTATATTTCTGTGGTGATGTGTATTGCAGTTTTGATATTTAATAAGCGAGATTTAAAGTGATAAAAGATAGAGCAACATTAAAAATTACAATTGTTTTAATTGTTACAATAATTATTATGACTGTCTTTTTCCCTGCATTTAAAGCAGATATGGGGAAAAGACCGCTTTTTGAAAAGCTTGGTTACACACCTCAAGGTAAAATATACAAAGTAGCATTGGGGGAATTTAGATGGTTTGTGGGGTCTTATCTTTCATTTAAATCAATAATTTACTACGGGGGTAATATAGACAAAATCAGCAAAAGAAGATTCAAGGAAGTAGAATATTACAATCTGTACAGGACACTCGAGACCTCTATTTTACTTAACCCCTATAACGAAGATGCCTATTATTTTGCTCAGGGAGCTTTTACATGGGATATCGGCCGTGTAAAAGAAGTTAATTCATTACTGGAATATGTATTTAAATATCGTACCTGGGATTTTAAAATTCCTTATTTTCTTGGATTTAATTATGCTTATTTTTTGAAAGATTATAATAGTGCAGCTAAATACTATCAAAAAGCTTCTGAGCTTTCAGGCTCGCCACTTTTTACCAATCTTGCAGCGAGATATTTTTATGAAGGCGGGCAAACTGAGCTTGGTATAGCACACTTGAAAGCAATGATAAAGATGACCCGAAAAGAAAATATCAAAAAAGTGTATGAAAAAAGGCTTAAATCACTGGAAGCAATCAATGAAATAGAAAAGGCTATTGAAGCTTATAAAGGTAAATATGGCAAACTGCCTGAAGATATTAACGATTTGGTTAAAAGTGGTTTTATTGACAATATTCCAGATGACCCATATGGAGGTAAGTTTTACCTTGACAAAGATGCAAAAGTAAGGACTACCAGTAAATTAACAGAAGAAAAAGAGGTAAAGAAAGATGGGAATACTGAAAATAAATAATTTACATAAGACATTTAAGACAAAAGGCAAATTTGTCAAAGCCCTTGACGGGATAAATTTTAGTGTTGAGAAAGGGGAAATTCTCGGGTTTTTAGGGCCAAATGGGGCAGGGAAAAGCACCACAATTAAAACAATAATGGATTTAATAAGACCTGACAGTGGCAATGTGGAGATTGATGGTGTGGACTCAAGAATGCCTAAGGCAAGAATAAAAATCGGCTTTATGCCAGAAAATCCACAGTATTATGATACTTTGACGGGTTATTCGCTTTTGATGTTTACAGCATCAGTTTTTGGTATGGATAAAAACATTGCAATAAAAAAAGCCTGGGAGCTTTTGGATGAATTTGATTTAAAAGAAGCTGCAAAAAGGCCTATAAGAAATTACAGTAAAGGGATGATTCAAAGAATAGGATTTGCTTCTGCTATTATTCACAACCCCGAAATCCTTATTCTGGATGAGCCGATGAGCGGGCTCGACCCAATGGGAAGAGTTTTATTCAAGAAAAAACTTAAGGAGTTAAATGAAAATGGTGCCACAATCTTTTTTAGCTCTCATATTATCCCTGATATAGAAGATATTTGCAGTCGAGTTTTGATAGTGAATAAGGGGAGGGTGGTAGCTGATTTATCAAGGGAGGAGATAAAATACAGCACAACTTCAGGATTTAATATTATTACAAAAAGTGCTCTTGATATCCAAGGTGTAAATTTTGAAAAAATATCAAATGACCTTTATAAATCTTATTGTAAAAAAGAGCAGCTAATAGAACTTTTGGAAAAAATTAAAGAGACTAAAATTCAAATAGTCGATATCGAGCCTGTAAAAAAGGATTTGGAAGATATTTTTGTGGAGATAGCGGGCAAAAAATAGTTTGGGAGGCTTTATGAAAAGAAGAGTATTTATCAAATCAGGTAGTGGTGAATTTGTACAGATGCTTCCAGGGGTAAAAAGAAAAACACTTACTTTTGCAGAAAAAACACTTTCTATTGAAATCTTTCTCGATAAAGGCTCAAAAGTCCCACCCCACAGTCATATTTATGAACAAACAGGATATATGATATACGGCAAAGCAGTGCTTAATATTGGTGGCGAAATTTACAATGTTGAGCCAGGAGATGCCTGGACAATCCCATCTGATGTGGAGCATTCTTTGGAAGTTATCGAGGATTCCAAAATAATTGAAATCTTTTCTCCTATGAGAGAAGAGTATATCTGAATAGATTTTTTTGAAGTAAATATATTAATGTAGGAGTTATAAGATTTTAAAAATAGCTAACAAAACTTTTCCCATTTGTAATTTTCAATATTTCGCTTATGGCTGTCAAAATTTATCCCCAGCAGATATATAGATTTTTTGTCATTCAGATATTTTTCATAATATTTTCGATGTTTTATTTGATTTATAGGTTCCTCTTTAGAGTCCACTTTAAATTCTATTATCAATATCTTATCGTCGGCCTTTAAAGTTAAATCTATTCTGCCTTTATTTGTTATATCCTCAGGTATAACGTCATAGCCTAATGCAGTAAGATATACGAATATCACACTGCTGTAATATCCTTCATATTTTGAAATGATGTTGTTTGCATAATTAGCATATGGAATAGTGGCAAATATTGCCTTAAATATATCAACAAAACCATCAATATCAGCCTTGTTCAGGCAGTCAAACATATTAAGCCTGTATTTAGCCTTATATTCCCTTTGATTTGTAAGGTAGTCTGTAAAAAGTTGATTCAGTGAAATACGTATTTCGGTATTTGGAACCTTTAACTTATAGGTATACCCACCGAGATTGTCCATAATTTTTTTATCAAATGTCAAATATCCTGTTTGCCACAAAAGAGCTCTCAAGTCTATGTAGTCCACATCAAAAGCATTAAGCCCTTCTTCTGTAATTTCAGCATGCTCAAGCTCAGGGATGTAATGATTTTGTTTTTTCAATATCTCTATCAGAAAAGAAGGGTTACCCGTTTGCCACCAATAGTTACGAAATTCACATCCGGCAGAAAAAAATAGTAGTATGTCAAAAGGGTTGTAAAGAGGTTTGCCAAAATAATTGTAGCCGTTATACCACATTTTTACCATTTCGAGGTTTACATCCTTTACACGGTCGGCAAAAACCGTCAAAAGATCGTCATGAGCATAACCGCAGATTTCTGCAAATTCTTTGTTTAATGTGATATCTTCAAGATTGTTAAGCCCACTAAAAAGGGTTAGTTTGGAAAATTTAGTTACCCCCGTAATAAAAACAAGTCTTATATATCTATCGTTGTCTTTTATCACTGAATAAAAATTTTTTAATATATCTCTTGCAATCTTTGCCTTATCAATGCTTGTAATATTATCAAGAATAGGCTTGTCATATTCATCTATTAAAATTACTACCTTTTCGCCATATTTTTCATAGGTTTTTAAGATTAATTCTTCAAAGCAACTTTTGTAGTCACCTGGGTTACCGCAATTTAAGTCTAACCTTTTTATATTTCTTTTAAGTATCCTTTCAATTTCGCTAAAAATCTGCTCTTTGGATTCTGAGTAATCTCCACTTCCAAAAGATATTCTGATAACGGGGTGGGACTTAAAATCGTATTTATCGTAAACATAAAGGCCTTTGAAAAGTTTTTTATTACCATTAAAGATTTCATTTAAAGTATCAATAAAAAGTGACTTACCGAACCTTCTTGGGCGGGACAGAAAATAATACTTCCCTTTACTTAAAAGTTTGAATGCAAAT